>NZ_JBHWXB010000006.1:0-288719 GCF_042729855.1 Rhodococcus sp. NPDC060090
GTCCCGATCGGGACGGCGGCCCTCAGCCATTGGCAGGTATCAGCCGTTGCAGGAAGATATCAGCGCGAACGCACGAGCGCAGTGCCCGTCGCCCGGTCATGTAGGCCCCTGCCGTCGATGTCGGTGACCAGAGCCGGAGCGATGAAGACGAGCAAGATCTGCCGTCCAAGGGCACGGATCAGTCCGACGCGGACAGGTCCGTCCACGCGAACCACCTGAAGCCCGGCGATGAACTGCCCCGGTGTGAAGGAGAACAACGTCACTGTGACGATCCCTACACCGCACCAGACAAGAAGCGTGTATGCCGACAGCAAGGGGCTCTCGAGCGGATTGTCTCCCACCAGCGCCATCGCGATCGCAATCGACGAGAACCAGTCGATGACCAGCGCGAGAACCCGCTTCCCCGAAGAGACGAGCGCACCCGGGCCGTGTTCCGGAAGTCCGAGCCACTCCCCGGGATACTTCTGTTCCCCGCCCTGCCCCTGAGGAAGGGCCGCCGAGGGACCCGATAGCCAACTACCCGTCATCCGCGCCATGGCACCAGGATAGTCTGGTACGTGCGGACCAGGGCAGACCCGTGCACCCGGCGGTGACCTCTACCACGTTCTTCGGGTCTCACAGCAGGGCAACCTGATGTGTAACACCGGCGAAACATAGGTTTGACGACCGGGCAACACCGGGTCAATACGGTCTGATCCGACGCAGGCGCCCAGCACCAAATGGCGCGCACCGACTGAAGGAGCACAAGCGTGGCGTTCACCACGGCCGAAGAGGTCATCAAGTTCATTGCGGACGAAAATGTCGAATACGTCGACGTCCGCTTCACTGACCTGCCCGGCATCGAACAGCACTTCTCCATCCCCGCGAAGACGTTCAACCAGGATGTCTTCGAAGACGGCTTGGCATTCGACGGATCCTCCGTCCGCGGATTCCAGTCGATCCACGAGTCCGACATGCTGCTCCTTCCCGACGTGACCACCGCACGCCTGGACCCCTTCCGCGCAGCCAAGACGCTGAACGTCAGCTTCTTCGTCCACGACCCGTTCACTCGCGAGTCCTACAGCCGCGACCCGCGCAACGTTGCCAGGAAGGCCGAGGAGTACCTCGCCAGCACCGGCATCGCCGACACCGCGTTCTTCGGTGCCGAGGCCGAGTTCTACATCTTCGACTCGGTCCGTTACGACTCCGCCATGAACGGTGCGTTCTACGAGGTCGACTCGATCTCGGGCAGCTGGAACACGGGTGCCGCGCGCAACGCTGACGGCTCCCCCAACCTCGGCTACAAGGTCCGCGCGAAGGGTGGCTACTTCCCCGTCGCGCCGTACGACCACTACGTCGATCTCCGCGACGCGATCTCCACCAACCTGTCCAACGCCGGGTTCGAGCTCGAGCGCGGCCACCACGAGGTCGGCACCGGCGGCCAGGCCGAGATCAACTACAAGTTCAACACGCTGCTCTCGGCAGCCGACGACCTGCAGCTGTTCAAGTACATCGTCAAGAACACCGCGTGGCAGCACGGCAAAACCGCGACCTTCATGCCGAAGCCGCTCTTCGGCGACAACGGCTCGGGTATGCACGTCCACCAGTCGCTGTGGAAGGACGGCAAGCCACTGTTCCACGACGAGGCCGGTTATGCGGGCCTGTCGGATCTCGCTCGCTGGTACATCGGTGGCATCCTGCATCACGCGCCGTCGCTGCTCGCCTTCACCAACCCGACGATCAACTCGTACCACCGCCTCGTGCCGGGCTACGAGGCTCCGATCAATCTGGTGTACAGCCAGCGCAACCGTTCGGCTGCGGTCCGTATCCCGATCACGGGCAACAACCCGAAGGCCAAGCGCCTCGAGTTCCGCGCACCGGACTCCTCGGGCAACCCGTACCTGAACTTCGCCGCTCAGATGATGGCGGGCCTCGACGGCATCAAGAACAAGATCGAGCCGCTGGCTCCGGTCGACAAGGATCTCTACGAGCTTCCGCCGGAGGAGGCCAAGAACATCCCGCAGGCCCCGACGTCGCTCCCCGCGGTCATCGACCGTCTCGAGGCCGATCACGAGTACCTCACCGAGGGTGGCGTGTTCACCACCGACCTGATCGAGACCTGGATCTCGCTCAAGCGTGAGCAGGAGATCGCTCCGGTCAACCTGCGTCCGCACCCCTACGAGTTCCAGCTGTACTTCGACTGCTGAGTCGAGTAACTGCTTCGGCACTGGCCCGCTCGCTCTGATTCACGCGAGCGGGCCAGTGGCGTTTCGAAACCTTCCACCCTTCGCACGGGTTTCCCCACGAACACAACCAACGGAAACCCGTGTTTCGGAAGGAAACTCTCGCAGATCCGTTTGAATGGTTCCCAATGGAGAACCCTGAGACCCGATCCGTGACGAGCCGCGAGTTGCTCGTGATCTGCGTATTGGCGACTATCGCCGGCGCAGTCATCGGTTTCGTCGGAGGTGCTTTCCGGTGGTGCTTGCACGTCGCGGACGCATGGCGTGCCGATGTTCTCGAGTGGGCACATTCGCTGCCCGGGCCGAATTGGCTGATTCCCATGGCGTTCACCGGACTGTGCGCCGCGACTGCGGCACTGATCGTCGGGCGGGTGCCCCTCGCCGCCGGAAGTGGTATCCAGCATGTGGAAGCAGTCGCCCGAGACGAAGCCGCGCCACCTCCGCTTCGGGTTGTACCTGCAAGATTCATCGGGGGCGTGCTCTCGATCGGTTCCGGTCTCGTTCTCGGGCGCGAGGGTCCGATCGTGCATATGGGTGCGGCAATCGGCTCCGAGACGGCGCGACGGGCGCGCATGGACGACAATCACGTCCGCTCGATGCACAACGCGGTGGCGGGTGCCGGATTGGCCGTCGCCTTCAATGCCCCGGTCGGCGGCGCATTGTTCGTCTTCGAGGAGGTGACCCGGGACTTTCGATTCCGAACGGTCGTCCCTGTCCTCCTTTCAGTGGGCGCCGGAGTCGCCTGCTCGCGTGTGATCCTCGGTAATCGGCCGGATTTTGTCGTGGAGAGGATCGACACACCCTCCATCACATTGCTGCCGGTGTTCTTGGTTTTCGGGCTCCTGACGGGGCTCCTCGGTGCGGCCTACAACTGGCTGATCATCGGCTCTCTCGAACTCGTCGATGCGGTCCACGCGCTGCCACCCGCAGCGAAGGCCGCACTGATCGGTGGCGGAATCGGCTTGCTGGCCTCACTCGCGCCCCTCGCCGCAGGCGGAGGCGATACGGTCTCACAGCACGTGCTTGCCGGGGGTGCACTCACTCTCCCCCTCATCTGTTGGTACGTCGTGATGCGGTTCATTGCCGGCCCGTTGTCGTACGCGGCCGGGACCCCGGGCGGACTGTTCGCACCACTTCTCGCGCTCGGTGCGCTATGGGGAATTCTGTATGCACGCATCGTGGAAGCGGTTGTCCCTGCGGTCGATTCATCGATCGCGCTACCGATGGCGATAGTAGGGATGTCTGCACTTTTCAGCGCGTCCGTGAGGGCACCGCTCACGGGAATCGTTCTTGTCGTCGAGATGACCGCCACGACGAGCGTTACTGTGCCCATGCTGATCGCGTCGGCAGGAGCGGTGGTCGTCGCACATCTCGCAGGGGTCGCTCCGATCTACGACAGTCTGCGCACGCGGCTGCTCGCTTCCCCCGCGCCACCTGCGGAATGAACCACGCGCACTTCAGCCACCGCATCAATCGAACATATATTCCACTCGGTCTTGTAGATCGCAAGTGTGTTCTATACAATTCGATCATGGGTGGGGACCTCTGGAAACTCGACAACACACAACTCATGGCCGAGACGCTCGCCATCTCCGCCGAAATCCACACCTGGCAGGTACACCGCGTCGACCTGATGATCGAAATGGTCGAACGCGACACCGTCAAAGAACACGGCTACCGCAGCCCAGCCCACTGGCTGTGCGCCGCCACCAACCTCGAACTCGGCGAATGCCACCGCATCGAATCGCTGGCACGGCTACTGCGGCTGGAACCGGAAGTGCGCGAAGCGTATTCATCCGGTCTGCTGGATGCGGAGAAAGCTCGGCAGATCGCCTACTTCTGCCAGCACTACCCCCGCACCATGAACCCCTGCGACTTCGAGGAAGCCCGCAGCATCCTGATCGAGCACGCCTCCGAGCGGGTCGCCACGAAAGCGACCGTCCGGGCCGTGATCCGCCGACTCGAACATCTCTACAACACCGGCGACGGACCACCACCGGGCGAAGACTCCTCACGCAACGAACTGTTCATCTCCACCACCTGGCACGGCCGAGTCGTCATCACAGGCGAGTTCGACGCCATCACCGGTGCCCGCCTGCGGCATCTCCTCTCCCCACTTTCCGCGCCGAAGCCTGAAGTCAACGGCGTCAAAGACGATCGACCGGCATCGAAACGCACCGCCGATGCCTTCGATCAACTGTTGCAGTTCGTCGAAGCCGCCGGCCTCGTCCCGGTCGAGGGCGGAGTGAAGCCGCACGTGACGGTCACCGCCTCCATCAAAGATCTGACCAAGAACACCGCCGTGAAAGAACTGTTCACCCACAGTCCTGAGCACGGGTATGCGACCGAACCCTGGGCGGGCCCATTGTCGATCGATGCCGCCCGGATGCTCGCCTGCGATTGTCAGGTCACCCGGATCCTGCTCGACGAACACGGCGTACCGCTCGCACACGGGCGGACGCACCGGACTGCGACGACGGCGCAACGTCGAGCGCTGGCGGTCCGAGATGGCGGATGCGCCTTCCCCGGGTGTTCAACGCCCCCGGCGTGGGCCGATGCCCATCACCTGACCCATTGGGTGGACGGTGGTGATACCGACCTCGACAATTTGGTGTTGTTATGTGGTCATCATCATCGGTTGATACACCACACAGACTGGCACGTGGAAATCACCGACGAGCGTCGGCCGCAGTTCATCCCTCCCTCGAGTGTCGATGTGTTCCGCACGCCGATCCCGGGGAACAGACCGGAGTTGGTCGCCTAGCTCCACAACAGAACACGACAACAGCCACCGTTGCCAGGGCACCCGTGTGCCCTGGCGGCGGTGGCTTCAGCCGTGAAGTTGCTGCGCCCGACTACACAGGCTCAGGTTCCCTGGCCTTCCCCTCTGCCGCGGCCCGCTCACCGGCTTCCGCTGCGAGGCGCCGTCCCAGCACCGACTTGCGGCGACCATAGGCGAAGTACACAACCACGCCCAGCGCCATCCACACCGCGAACCGGATCCACGTCTCGACCGACAGGTTCAGCATGAGCCACCCACACGCGACCACCGCGAGGATCGGGACCCACGGCATGAGCGGCACCCGGAACCCGCGCGGCAGGTCAGGACGGGTACGTCGAAGCACCATCACACCGATGCACACAAGGACGAAGGCGAACAGGGTGCCGATGTTGACCATCTCTTCGAGCACCCCCATCGGGAACACCGCTGCGAGCACCGCGACGACACCACCGACGATCAACGTGATGCGCACGGGAACACCCTTGCGGTTCGTTGTGGCCAGCTTGCGCGTCACCAGCCCGTCCCGCGACATCGCGAACAGCACCCGGGTCTGGCCGAGCATCATCACCATGACCACCGTGGTGAGTCCGGCGAGACCGCCGATGTTGATGACCATCTGCGCCCAGCCGATACCGTGCGCCTCGAATGCGGTGGCGAGGGTGGCACTTCCATCCCCGACCAGCGGGCTTCCCGTCCGCAGATCGGTGTACTTGACCATGCCGGTCAGCACGAGAGTGACACCGACGTAGAGCACTGTGACGATTGCGAGAGATCCGAGAATTCCTCGCGGCAGTGCTTTCTGCGGGTTCTTCGTCTCCTCAGCGGTCGTAGCGACCACGTCGAATCCGATGAAGGCGAAGAAGACGAGGCTCGACGCGGCGAGAAGGCCGTACCAGCCGTAACTGCTGCCATCGGCTCCCGTGAGCGCGGAGAACAGGGACTGATGCACGCCGTGCGCGACGTCCTGGGACTCTTCGGCCGGCGGAATGTACGGCGAGTAGTTGCTCTTGTCGATGTAGAAGATGCCGACGACGATGACGAGCAGCACCACAGCCACCTTGATCGCAGTGACGACCGCCGACACCCGCGACGACACCTTCGTGCCGATCGCGAGAACGATCGTGATCGCACCGACGATGAGCAGTGCACCCCAGTCGACGGAGAGCGGCCCCAG
The DNA here is from genome assembly GCF_042729855.1 of Rhodococcus sp. NPDC060090. NCBI lineage: Bacteria > Bacillati > Actinomycetota > Actinomycetes > Mycobacteriales > Nocardiaceae > Rhodococcus > Rhodococcus sp. NPDC060090. Next base: position 6,179 of record NZ_JBHWXB010000006.1, read on the forward strand.
ATCGATCGCGGCACTTCCGCCGAACATGCCACCGAGGTAGAGCGACCACCCCTTGGCGACAACCGCGGAGGCCAACGCGAATTCGAGGATCAGGTCCCATCCGATGATCCACGCGACGAATTCACCGAAGGTGGCGTAGGAGAAGGTGTATGCACTACCCGCGACGGGCACGGCCGACGCGAATTCCGCGTAGCACAGCGCGGCGAGCCCACAGGCGATCGCAGCGAGAACGAATGCCAACGAGATGGACGGTCCGGCAACGTTACCCGCGGTGCGCGCGGTGAGGGTGAAGATCCCGGCACCGACGACGACAGCGACACCGAATACCGTCAGATCCTTGGCGGTCAGCTCTTTTCGTAGTCGCGAGCTGGGTTCGTCGGTGTCTGCGATCGATTGTTCGACTGATTTGGTGCGCCATATGCCGACTCCGGGCATGGTGTGCTCCTCGGGTGGGTTGTGGTGCCCGCCGAGCCCTGTGGACGATCGGTGGGCAACAGCTCAGGGGATGCGTGCCGCGGTATAGCAAGCTGCATCGCATGAGCATTTCAATGCAGCAATCATGGCACTACAGCCATCCGTGTCAAGAACTTTCGAATCAGCTGATCAGTATGATCAAATGGTGATACGCATCACAACAGAAAGGGTGTCATGGTGTTCAGTCTCGACCGGCTCGACACAGCTCTCCTTGCGGAGCTCACACACAACCCCAGGGCGGGCATCGTCGATCTCTCGGCGAAGCTCGGCGTGGCACGCAACACCGTCCAATCGCGGATCAAGAAACTCGAAGAATCCGGCGCGGTCACCGGGTATCGCCCGGTGGTCGACCTCCCCACGCTGGGGCTGCCCCTCCAGGCATTCATCGGCGCCGAACTCGTCCAGGCACGGATGGGCCACGTGATCGCCGAACTCGAGCGGTTCCCCGAGGTCCTCGAAGTGCACGCGACGACAGGACGCGAAGATCTCCTGATCAGAATGGCCGCCCAGTCGCAGGAAGACCTGCTGCAGGTCCTCGAGCGCATCCACAGCATCGAAGGGGTCGCGCACACCACGACGACGCTGGCGCTCACCACCCCGGTGGCGTATCGCACGCAGCCGCTGCTCGAACATCTCACCCGAGACGCGGGGCACGGACGCTCCGCTTCCACCGGTCGACCCTGACAGCCCGTCACCACGACGAGGAGGGAGTCGCCCATGGGCGACTCCCTCTCACGATCAACGCGTGTCAGGCAGAATCGATGCGCTGCTCCGCAATTCGGTTCGCGGCGGCGCCGGGCATGATGTCCAGCTCCCGCGACACATCGAAGATCTCGACGGTGCGATCGAAGATCTCCTCCACCCGGCCGCGGACGGCAACAGCGTCGGAGCCGTCCACCTCACCGGCGACCTGGATCAGGCCTCCCGCATTCGCCACATAGTCGGGAACCCAGGTGATACCGCGACCGCGCAGCACCTTTTCGACGCCCGGGTCGGCCAGTTGATTGTTGGCTGCGCCACACACCAAGGATGCATCGAGCACTCCCCCGGTCGCCGCCGTCAGTGTGCCACCGAGAGCACACGGGGCGTATACATCCAGCGACGACGTGAGCACTCCGTCGGCCACCTGCACCGATGGGAAGTCCACTGCGACCCGCGCCAGCGCTACCGGGTTCACGTCGGACACGACGATGTCGGCGCCATCGCGGGCGAGCAGTTCGACAAGCTGGTAGCCGACCTTCCCCAGCCCTTCTACGCCCACTCTGCGACCAGCGAGAGTGTCCCTCCCCCAGACGGTTCGGGCACCCGCCCTCATCGCCTGAAAGACACCGAGCGCGGTCAACGGCGAGCTGTCGCCGGAGCCTCCCGCCGCCGTGGTCCGTCCCACCGCATGAGCGGTGTGCGCGCCGACCACGTCGAGGTCGCCGGCGTGGGTACCGACATCCGCGGCGGTGATGTACCGGCCGCCGAGCGACTCGACGAACCTCCCGTATGCGGCGAGCAGCTCGTCGCTCTTGTCGGTGGCCGGATCACCCAGGATGACGGCTTTGCCGCCACCGAGGTTCACTCCCGACACCGCCGCCTTGTATGTCATGCCCCACGACAGTCGCAGCACGTCCTCGAGTGCTGTCGCCTCGTCGGCGTAGGGATAGAAGCGGGTGCCGCCGAGAGCCGGTCCGAGGGTCGTCGAGTGAATCGCGATGATCGCGCGCAGACCGGTGGCGGCGTCCTCGTGGAAGACGACCTGTTCGTGCGGCCGGTCGGTCAGGCATCGAGAGCGGCCGAAGACGCCGAGAGCGGGATCGGTGACGGTCGGGCGGACGACAGTGGAGGTGGTCACGTGCGGGTTCCCTTCGGAGGATGCGAATCGGATGGCAGGAGAGGACAACTCAGAACTCGGCATCGACGCCGAACTCTTTGAGCCGGGCGCGGTACTGCTCGACGGAGCGCAGTTTGATGTCCTCGTAACCGCGCACCATGTCCGGAAGTTCCGCGATCCGGACGGCACGGTCGTACGAGTCGGTGTTCAGATCGGCGACGATCTGCTCGATCACGGCGGTGTAGTGCGCGAGCAGTGCACGTTCGGTCCGCCGGACGTGGGCGTAACCGAACGGATCGAACCGGGTTCCGCGCAGGCGCTTCGCTTTGGCGAGCATCCGCAGGGTCGAATGCGACTTCGGTCCGAATCCGACCTTCTTGCTGCGGCCGAGCGCCCGCAGCACGGGCGGATGCAGGCGGTAGGTGAGCTGGTGTCCGCCGGGCACCTGAGCCTGCACGTCGTCGACGAAGGCGGGGTCGACGAGCATACGTGCGACCTCGTACTCGTCCTTGTAGGCCGTGAATTTGAACAGGCCTCGGGCCACGGCCTCACTGAGGTCGGTGCGGTCGGTGAGACGACGTTCGGTGGCCCACACGGAGTGCACCCGTTCGATGTATTGCGCAGCGAGCGCCTCGTCCTGGAAATCGATGAGAGCGGCAGCGCGGATCTTCACCAGTCGCTGCACTTCACCATCGAAAGCGGTGCCGTCGAACAACCGGTCCGGCGCGATCGTCACGGCACGGTCGCGGCGTGCCGGTTCGGTGGCCTCGCGGAACGCATCGGGGTCGGCGATCGCCGCGCGCCCCCACCGGAATGCAGCGATGTTGGTCGCCGCCGCGACACCGTTGATCTCGATCGCTTCCTCGATCGCGGCTGCCGGGATCTGCAGTCCTCCGAGTTGGTGCGCGGCGCCCACGATCAGGAAGTTCGCGGCGGCGGTCTCACCGAACAGCGCCTCCGACGCAGCGAGCGCGTCGAACGAGGCCAGTTCGCGAGTGGTCGCCTCGAGCCGCGCGAGCAGACCGTCCTCGTCGGGGTGACGGATCGACCGGTCGTACACCATGTCTCCGGTGGGTGTGCGGCTCGTCGACGCGACCGCGACGGTTGCGGCGGTGTTCGCGTAGGCGAGGTTCTTCGGCTCGGTGGCGGTGAGCAGATCGAGCGCGAGCAGGCACGATGCCCCACCTGTGCCGACGCGGTTGCCCGGTTCGAGGTCGCCCACGGCAAAGCGCAGATGGGAGACCACCGGACCGGCCTTCTGACTCATCCCGATCTGGTCGAGCGATTCGACCTCGAATCCGGCACGTAGCGCCGCGGTGGCGAGCACCTGGTTGACGGTGACGATGCCGGTGCCGCCGATTCCGGCGAGGAAGACATTGCTGGTCCCTGTCGGAACGTCGACGGTGGCGTCCGGCACGGCGGGCGGTATCGGCGCGGTGCGCGGCTCGAGCTTGCGATCCGGTGTGGTTTCGACCGTCACGAACGACGGGCAGTCCCCGTCGAGGCACGAGTAGTCGGTGTTGCACGACGTCTGGTCGATCCGCGTCTTGGGGCCGAATTCGGTGTCGACAGGCTGGACCGACAGGCAGTTGCTCTTGACACCGCAGTCTCCGCACCCCTCACAGACCGCTTCGTTGACGACCACTCGGGTGGTGCGGGCGGGCAGAGTGCCGCGCTTGCGCTGACGACGCGCGTCGGCGGCGCAGTGCTGGTCGTAGATGAGTACGGTGACGCCCGGAACCTCCCGCAGCAGTTTCTGTGCTTCGTCGAGCCGGTCACGGTGCCAGACCACAGTGCCTCGCGCGAGGGTCCGCTTGCGGTGCCGCGCGGGTTCGTCAGAACAGATGATGATCTTGCGGACGCCCTCGGTGGTGAGTTTGTGAGTCAGGGCGGGGATCTTCAGGGCGCCTTCGGCATCCTGCGCGCCGGTCATCGCAACAACGTCGTTGTAGAGCAGCTTGTAGGTGATGTTCACGCCGGCCGCGACACATGCCTGGACGGCGAGCTGACCGGAATGGAAGAAGGTTCCGTCGCCGACGTTCTGGAACATGTGCCCGATGTCGGTGAACGGTGCCTGCCCGATCCATTGAGCACCCTCCCCACCCATCTGGGTCAGGCCCGTCACGGCACTGTCGGTGCGACCGGACAGAGTGACCAGGGTGTGGCAGCCGATTCCGCCGCCGCCGATCGAACCCTCGGGCAGGGCGGTGGAGCGGTTGTGGGGGCAGCCGCTGCAGAAGTACGGGGTGCGCGAGGTGGAGAGAACTTCGAGTGGCAACTGCGGCAGGGGGCCAGGACCGAGTTCGATGTACTCGCGCAGCACGCGGCGGAGCGGCCCGCGGATCCGGCCGGCGGTCAGTTCACCGTCGAAAGGCACGAGCGGACGCCCATCCGCATCCTTCTTGCCGAGGATGCGCGGCGCGGAATCCGTCCCGTAGAGGATCTCTCGGATCTGGGTTTCGACGAAGGCCGTCTTGTCCTCGACCACGATCAGTTCGTCGAGTCCGCGCGCAAAATCCCGGACGAGGTCCGGCCCGAGGGGGTACGGCATTCCTATGCGCAGCAACCGAATTCCCGCGCGATGCAGGTCCGCGTCGGCGACGCCGAGGTCGAGCAGCGCCTGCCGCAGCGCGTCGAAGGTGGTTCCGGTGGCCGCCAGGCCGATCCGGGCGTGCGTCGGATCGACCTCGACGACGTCGAGTGCGTTGGCCTTGCCATAGGCCAGGACGGTCTTCCAGCGCGGCCCGTACAGGTCGGCCTCGGCGAGCACGCTGTCGCCCGGGGCCGCCATCGGCCGCTGGCGGTACGTGAACGGCCGCCCTTCCCATTCGATCTCGGGGACGATGATGGACAGATCCGACACCGACCCGTCGATCGACCAGGCCCCGTCGGCAACGTCGGCGACGATCTTGAGCGCAACCACACACCCGGACGCGCGTGACAAAGCGACACCGTGCAGGCCCATTGTGACGATCTCGGCAGCGTTGCGCGGGTACAGCACGGGGATGCCCAGTGCCGCGAGGGACCGTTCACTCACTGCGGGCACGGTGGAGGATTTCGACGCCGGGTCGTCGCCGACCATCAGCAGCATGCCGCCGTGCGGGTCGACGCCGTACATGTTGGCGTGCCGCAGCGCGTCGGTGGCGCGGTCGAGGCCGGGCCCCTTCCCGTACCAGACGCCGACCACACCGTCGTGGGTCGGAGTGCCTGCCCCGAGCTGTCCTTGACTCCCCCACACCGAGGTCGCTGCGAGCTCCTCGTTGAGACCGGGGGTGAAGGTGATGTCGTGCTCGGCGAGCACCTTCGGCATGCCGTGCAGCATCTTGTCGAGGCCACCGAGTGGACTGCCCTGATAGCCGGAAATGAACGTCGCGACCCGGCGGCCGTCGCGGATGTCTCGCACATGTTGTTCGACGAGCTGCCGCGCAATTGCCTGCACGCCGGTGAGCAGGACCGTGCCCGAACCGGATCGATACCTGTCGTCCAGGTCGTAGGGATGTCGTTCACTTTCGCGGATCGTGGTTTCCGTCATCGCGCACCACCGTTCGTTCGGCGCGGCACTCGATTCATCGCGCCGCTTCGATCACATCATTTGGTTCAGTAATGCTCGCGATATATGCCCGAAAGTGTCAATGAAAAACTTTTCAGCGAGTCATTTTGATCTCATGTGACCTGACGCACATACAAATAGGTGCGCAGTGTGATCAGTCCCGCATCGGCGTGACTCCCGCGTTCGACGTCTCGGCGGACAGCAAAGTCACTTGCACACGCGCGTACAATTGATGAGGTACGACACATTTTGCCGGAATTCCTGGCAGAAGTGTCGGGGATGCGCTATGCACCGCGCTTCTTGCGACCGAGGGGGTCGGCGCTTTCATGTGAGGTGGGGAATCCGCGCATTCGGTCGGCAGGCCGCAGCATCGCTCTGCCGATCTGGACACCGGGCACGCTGATCACGGGGCACGCCCGGGCAGAGCACTGAATACCGACCTGTCTCCGAAAGGAGGCCGTCATGCGTACGACTATTTCGGCCGCAGCATGCGCAGCCGCCGGCGCCCTGCTTCTGAGCCCTCTGGCGGCGGGGATTGCAACAGCCCAGAATGCACCGAACACCGTGGGGATGTCGCAAGAGCAAGCAACCAGGGTATTGAACGATTCGGGCGCGCCCTGGCACATCATCAGTCGGGCAGGCAGCACACTTCAGGACTGCACAGTGACCGAGCAACGCGACCTCGGCTACGACACCGAGACCGAACAGGAATGGGACTACGACAAAGAGGAATGGAAAACCGTGGAAGTCGACGTATGGCGAGGAGTCGGACTGATCATCTTCTGCAACTGAGAGCGACACGGCCCCATGCATGTTCGAAGGGGAACACGCACGGGGCCGTCGGCAGCGGAGTCCGAGGACTCAGAGTTCGCGGAATCTCGGAATCAGATGTTCGGCGACATGCTTCGCCTCGTCGATGAGCGGCCAGCCGGCCAGGATCAGCGAGGTCAGCCCCGTCCTGTCGCGTAGTGTCCGCACGTGTCCGGTGATCTCGTCGGGTGTACCCGCGTAGTACACCGCCGACGATCCGGTCGCGAAGATGTCCAGCGGCGACCATGCCGTGATGCCCGCGTAGAGCCCGTCACCGAGGTACAGATCCTCGGGCTCGGGAAGCTTTCCCGCGTTGATCGTGTCGACCCAGCCCTGACGCTGCGCATCGCGGGCGGTGAAGGTCTTCAGATCCTGTTCTCCATGGGTGCGACGCCGGACCGCATTGTCGAGCACCTCGCGGATCCGGTCGACACCGGCGTCCTCGAACAACGACCGGAACCGGTCGAGCGCCTCCGCCTGCGTCGGCCGCACGATGACGCCCGACAGCGCGCCGAAATCGGTGTATTCGCGCCCTTCAGCGGCCGCCGACTCTCGCGCCGCGGCGAACTTGGCTTCGACGAAAGCCGTGTCGCGCAGCATGATCAGGTAGGCGTCGAGAACTTTACCTGCGTTCTGCAGCCCGGCAGGTGAATCGCCGGTACCCCACAGCGGTACCGAATGACCACCGGAGGGCGGATCGATGCGCAGGGGCGTGTTCGGGAAGTTCGATTCCGTACCCTCGGCGTAGATGCGGTGGAAGTCGGCCCAGTACTGTTCACCGAGTTCGTAACGTCGGTCGTGCTCGACGTTCATGTCGTACTTCGTGAGGATGTTCTCGCGCCCGTTGACCGAGTTGATCATCAGTCGGCCGCCACTGAATGCGTCGAAGGTGAGCGCCTTCTCCGCAAGCAACCGGGCCGGTGTCATGTTGGCATACACCGCGACGAGGAACTTCATCCGACTGGTGTGTGCCGCAGCCCAGGTCGCGGAGATGAATGGATCGTTCGGCCAGGTCGCGACGAGCGCCCCGTCGAAACCACCCTCATCGATGGTTTCGGCAAGCTCGATCTGCCGTCGACCGTCGACGGGATACAGCCCGTCGGGGCTCCACGGGTAGTCGCCATCGGCCTGTGTGAGATACCAGAAAGTCTTGATGCCCATCAGTTTTCGTCCTTCTTCGGCAGTTCGATTGCCTCGATGCGGGCGCGGGTGCGCAGGGTGTCGGCGTCGACCGCGTAGAGCGCATCGAGGTAGGCCACCGCGAACGAACCCGGGCCGGACGAGTTCTGCTCGGCGATCTCGGCCGCGACCGCGACGTGCGTGTGCGCAGCCGCCAGTCCGATCAACGCGGTCGGGGCGACCGCAAGGTAGGCGGCGACAAGCCCGCCGAGCGAGCATCCGGTAGAAGTCACCCGGGGAAGCATGGCGCTGCCGCCTGCGATGCGCAGCCCGGTGACCGCACCGTCACGGTCGCGGCCCACGAGGTAATCGACCGGTCCTGATGCGGACACCGCATCGGAATGGTCGAGCAGGGCGAGCGCTGCCGGGATCGCCGCCGCCGCCTCGTCGGCACTGTCGACGCCGCGTGTGTCGCCGCCCAGCCCCGCCAGCGCGATGATCTCGGAGGCGTTGCCACGGATCGCAGTGGGCCGGTGGGCGAGCAGGTCTGCGGCGAGTCCGGTACGCCACGGCAGCCCCCCGACACCGACCGGGTCGAGGACCCACGGGGTTCCCGCGTCGTGTGCAGATTCGGCGGCTGCAGTGAATGCGGCGGCGGTGCCGTCGTCAGGTGTCCCGAGGTTGACGAGAACCCCACCGGCGATGCGCGCGAAACCGCCCGCCTCGTGGGCGTTGTCGATGTGGGCGTTGCTGGCACCTGCCGCGAGCAGAACATTGGTCAGGAAGTTCGCCGACACAATGTTGGTCAACGACTGCACCAGCGGAGTGCGGGAGCGCAACTCGTCGAGAGCGGCGGCGAGATCGTCGATCGTCGGCGCGTTCGTCGTGGGGGTCATGGGGTTCCTGTCACAGGGCGTCGGGTCTGGCTGGGGCGAGGAGTCGGCACACACGGTGCCCCGTACATCGCGTCATACCGCTCTCCTGTCGTCCGAGATCATCGGCAGCGTCGGATCCTCAGCCCACTCCGCGAGGGAGCCGTCGTAGACCGCGATGTCGTCGTGACCGATCCGAACCAAGGCGAGCGCGACCAGACATGCGGACACCCCGCCACCGCAGTAGACGACAAGTGGACGCGCAGCGGCGGCCAGTGCGGATTCGACCTGCGCTGCGAGCTCCGAGCGAGTGCGCAGGACTCCCACATCGAGGAGGCTCTTGGCAGGTAGGTTCCGGCTGCCGGGGATGCGGCCGCGACGCGCGTATCTCGTGGTCGCGGTGCCGGCGAAGTGTTCGGGGTCGAGTGCACACAGCAGCGTCCCCGGGGCCGTACCCGCACTGACGGCAAGGACGTCGTCCCGGTCGCGCCACAGGCCGTGGTCGGTGACATCCGCCGGTTCGATCCCTGCCCGCGGTTCGGACGGTTCCGAGGAGACCGGAAGGCCGAGTTCGGTCCAGCGGGCCAGCCCACCGTCGAGGACTCGCGCCGCGATGCCGATGTTGCGCAGCATCCACCACACCCGCGACGCCCAGGTCATCTCTCCCGCGTCGTACACCACGATGTCGGTGCCGGGCCCGGAGCCGATGCTGGCCAGTGCGGCCGCCAGATGTTCGGGTTCGGGCCGTGTGAAATGCAGCGGCGCGTCGGGCGCACTGAACTCGCCGAGCAGATCGACGTGCACGGAGCCGGGGATATGCGCATCCGACCAGGCCGAGAGCCCCGATTCTGGGCGGTAGTCTCCATCGAACCGCGGCTTCGGAAACGAGACGGAGGCGTCGATAACGACGAACGCCGCAAGGTCGCGCGCAAGATCCTCGGCGGCGACCAGCACATTGTCACCACGGGAATCGTCGTCACCACGGGAATCGTCGCCCCGTACAGCCCTCGGCTTCTCCTCGATCACCTCTGCGACGCTAAACGACGAATAACGTATACGCAAGTATCCGATTGTCGTCGATGGCATAATCTCCGCATACACCTGCGAAAGGGGAGCAATGACCGACCGGGATACCACGGCCGACCTGACCGGCTCATTACTCGGAGAGCTTCCCACCGGACGCGACGATCAGACCTCGAAGCAATACCTGAGGCTGCGCGCCGACGTCCTCGCGGGCAAGTTCCCCCGCGGCGCGGCTCTGCACGAGACTCAGCTCAGCGAGACCTACGGAGCCTCACGCACCCCCATTCGGGAAGCCCTGAACTGGCTTGCCCACGACGGCCTGCTCGAGCGCGCCACACGGGGATTCCGGGTCCGGTCGGGAACTCCCGAGGATGTCATCGAGATCTACGCCGCGCGAGTGGCCCTCGAATCCGAAGCCGCCGGAGCCGCAGCAATCCGCCACACCGAACTCGACCTCGCCCGGCTCGAGCAGCTCCACACCTTCTGCTGCTCGGCCTCCGACGACACCGACGTCCGCGCCGGGAACTTCCGCTTCCACGAAGCACTGTGGCAGGCCGCCCACAACGCCACCATCACCGCACTCCTCATCCGGTTGACCACACAGCTCCGGATCTACGACTCGGGCCCGCCGTCGACCTACGGCGAGCCCGACGTACTCAACGACGAACACGACCTGATCTTGACTGCACTGCGTGCACGCAACGAGTCGGCCGCCCGCGAACACATGCGTGCGCACCTCGAACGCAGCCGCGAACTGCGCATCAAGATGTTCGCCGGAGGCTGAGTTCGGAGAACGAATGCTTCAGTGCCCGTTCACTTCTCCGCCGAATACCCGCTCGACCACTGCCCTCGCACGACGCGTCACCCGCAGGTAGTTGTCGAGGAACTCGGACGCATCATCGCCGTCTCCGCCCGCGGCGCTCGCCACAGCCGCGAGCTGCCGACCCGGACCTGGAAGCTGATCACTCGGCTTTCCCCGCACCAGGACGAGGGCATTACGCGCACGGGTGGCGGTGATCCACGCGTCACGGAGCAACTCGACGTCGGCCGCACTGATGAGTTCGGCGGCACCGATCGCGTCGAGCGTCTCGAGGGTCGACGTGTTGCGCAGCGACTCGATCTCGTGCGCGTGCTGGAGTTGCAGCAATTGCACGGTCCATTCGACGTCGGACAGTCCGCCGCGACCCAGTTTCGTGTGAGTCGCCGGATCGGCGCCGCGTGGCAGCCTTTCGGAGTCCATCCGAGCCTTGATCCGGCGAATCTCCCGCACCGCATCCTGCGTGACCCCGCCTTCGGGGTAGCGCACGCGGTCGATCATGTGAAGGAAGCGGAGCCCGAGCTCGGGGTTGCCCGCGACGGTGTGGGCACGTAGCAACGCCTGGATCTCCCACGCCTCTGCCCACTGCGTGTAATACGCCTCGTACGACTCGAGGGTGCGCACCAGTGCACCGCTGCGTCCCTCGGGGCGCAGGTCGAGATCGACTTCGAGCGGGGGGTCGGTGCTCGGCGCTCCCAGAAGTGAGCGGACCTGCTCGGCGACGGACACCGCCCACTTCAGGGCGACGGTCTCGTCGGCGCCGGGCAGCGGTTCGCACACGAACAGCACGTCGGCATCGGATCCGTAACCGAGTTCGGCACCACCGAGCCGGCCCATGCCGATCACTGCGATACGCGCAGGCGCCGGACCCTTCGTACGTTCGGACCCCCGGATCACCGCGGCCAGCGCAGCTTCCAGAACCGCCGACCATACGGACGAGAGCGCTTCGCACACTTCGGGCACCGAGAGCATCCCGAGGAGATCCGCGCTCGCGATCCGCGCGAGTTCCGCCCGGCGCAGTGAACGCGACGCCGCGATCGCCCGCGCAGGGTCGTCGTAGCGCGACGACGACGTGACAATCGCCTTCCACACCTCGGCAGGTTTCGCTTCGAGCAGGCGCGGCCCTGTGGAGGCAGCGGCATAGAGCCGGATGACGTCCGGTGACTTGATGAGGAGTTCGGGCACGTACGCCGAGGTTCCCAGCACCTTCATCAAGCGTTCCGCGACCGAAGGCTCGTCGCGCAGCACCCGAAGGAACCATACCGTGTCGTACAACGCGTCGGACAGTCGACGATACGCGAGCAAACCACCGTCGGGATCGACTGTTTCGCCGAGGGATTCGAGCAACTGGGGAAGCAACAGGGCCTGGATCCGCGCCTTACGGGATGCTCCCCCGGACAGCGCAGCGAGGTGTTCGAGGGCATGCCACGGTGCGGTGTAGCCGAGCGCCGCGAGCTGCCGGACGGCAGCGTCCGGCGACAGACGCACCGCGTCCTTCTCGAGCCGGGTCACCGATTCGAGGAGTGGACGGTAGAACAAGCGCGCGTGGAGCCGACGGATTCGCGCGGAGTTGCGTTTGATCTCCGACTGAAGGACGCCGAGCGAATCGTTGCGTCCGTCCGGTCGCATGTGCGCCGCGCGCGCGAGCCAACGCAGGTTCTCGCGGTCGTCCGGAGACGGAAGGGTATGGGTGCGCTTGAGTCGTTGAAGCTGCAGACGGTGTTCGAGCAACCGGAGGAACTCGTACGACGCGCGCAGATTCGCGGCGTCGTCACGCCCGACGTATCCGCCGTCCGCGAGCGCGGACAACGCTTCAACGGTGTTGGACACACGCAACGACTCATCGGTGCGGCCGTGCACCATCTGCAGTAACTGCACCGCGAACTCGACATCGCGCAGACTGCCTTTTCCGAGCTTGAGTTCGCGTTCCCGCAGATCCTCCGGGACGAGTTCTTCGACCCGGCGACGCATTGCCTGCACCTCCGGCACGAACGCTTCGCGTTCCGAGGCCGTCCACACCAACGGGCTCAGCGCTTCGATGTAGCGACGCCCCAGGTCGAGGTCGCCGGTCATCGGTCTGGCCTTGAGCAGTGCCTGGAATTCCCACGTCTTGGCCCACCGGTTGTAGTACGCCACGTGGGATTCGAGGGTGCGCACCAATTCGCCGCGTTTCCCTTCGGGGCGGAGCGCGGCGTCGACTTCGAAGAACGCCGACGTTCCGATGCGCATCATTTCGCCCGCGATACGGCTCGCCCGCGCATCGGCGGGCTCGGCGACAAAGATCACGTCGACGTCACTGACGTAATTGAGTTCGCGCGCACCGCATTTACCCATCGCAACGACTGCGATGTCATGGGGGCACGGCTCATCGGGGATGACGGTGGCCAACGCCACTGCGAGCGCCGCGGTCAGTGCGGCGTCGGCGAGATCGGAGAGCCGTTCGCCCACTTCGAGGTAGGGCACGACCGGTTCGTTCTCGACCGTCGCAGCAAGATCGGCTGCGGCGATGAGCATGAGTTGATCACGGTACGTCGTCCGCAATGCCGCAACGGCGTCCGGACCTGTGATGCCTGCACGGTGGATCAGTCGGTCGGACCGCCCACCGGTTTCTGGGACCGACGCGACGCAGTCGAGCATCCGGACGGTGAACGTGTGCCGGTCGGGTAGTTCGAGAGTGCCGGTGAGCATGCGCCACCGGTCGGGGTGTGCGACGACGTGGTCGCCGAACGCCGCAGAGGAACCGAAGAGGGCGAGCAATCGTCCCCGAAGGCTCTTGTCGATACGCAACGCTTCGTCGAGCTCGGCCCATCCGCGCTCGCCGAGTACGTCGGCGAGGCGGCTCAGGGTCCGCAGCGCGAGGTCTGCGTTGGGCGCCCGGGACAGCGCCCACATCAGTTCGATGCTCCCGACGTCCGTCCACCCCAGTTGCGCCAGCTCGTCGGCCGCGGTGCGTTCGACGAGTCCGAGCCGTCCGGGCCCTGGGATGGCGGAGCGCGCAGGCGGCGGCTTCACCATGGCGTCTACAGCCCCAGGTACTGCTCGAGCTCGAACGGGGTCACCTGACTCCGATAGTTCTCCCATTCCCGCCATTTGTTACGCAGGAAATAGTCGAACACGTGTTCACCGAGGGTTTCGGCGACCAGTTCCGAGTTCTCCATCTCGCGCAACGCGATGTCGAGGTCGGTGGGCAGCTCCTTGTAACCCATCGCCCGGCGTTCGGCGGCCGTCAGTGCCCACACGTCGTCCTCTGCCTCGGGCGCGAGGGTGTAACCCTTCTCGATGCCCCGCAAGCCGGCCGCGACCAGCACTGCGAACGCAAGGTACGGGTTGCAGGCCGAGTCCGGGGTACGGATCTCGACTCGGCGCGACGATGCCTTGTTCGGCGTGTACATCGGTACGCGGACGAGCGCCGATCGGTTGGACGGCCCCCAGCATGCAGCGGTGGGGGCTTCACCGCCGTGCACGATGCGCTTGTACGAGTTGACCCACTGATTGGTCACCGCGCTGATCTCGGGCGCGTGCTCGAGGATGCCTGCGATGAACGCCTTGCCCGTCGCCGAGAGCTGCAGCGGATCGTCCGGGTCGTGGAATGCGTTGGTCTCGCCCTCGAACAACGACATGTGGGTGTGCATCGCCGAGCCCGCGTACTGCTGGAAAGGCTTGGGCATGAATGTGGCTCGCACGCCCTCTGCCATCGCGATCTCTTTGACCACGTAGCGGAAGGTCATCACGTTGTCGGCCATCGACAGCGCATCGGCGTACCGCAGGTCGATCTCCTGCTGACCGGGCGCGGTCTCGTGATGGCTGAACTCCACGGAGATCCCCATCGATTCGAGTGCGTCGATGGCGTGGCGACGAAAGTGTGGTGCCGAACGGTGCACCGACTGGTCGAAGTAGCCGCCGTCGTCGGCCGGGACCGGCGGAGCGCCGGGTTCGCCGTTCTCGACGAGGAAGAACTCGATCTCGGGGTGCACGTAGCAGCTGAAACCCAGATCGCTCGCCTTGTTGAGCTGACGACGCAACACGTGCCGTGGGTCTGCCCAACTCGGGGTGCCACCCGGCATGGTGATGTCGCAGAACATCCGCGCCGAGTACTGGTGGCCGCGGTCGTCCATCCAGGGCAGCACCTGGAAGGTCGTGGCATCGGGGCGCGCGACCATGTCGGCCTCGGAGATGCGGGAGAAGCCCTCGATGGCCGAGCCGTCGAAGCCGATGCCTTCTTCGAAGGCACCCTCGAGTTCGGCCGGGGCGATCGCCACGGATTTGAGGGTCCCGACAACGTCGGTGAACCACAGACGCACGAACCGAATGTCGCGCTCTTCGAGGGTGCGGAGCACGAACTCCTTCTGGCGATCCATATCGGCGAGCGTAGGCATGATCCGTTAATTCCGTGTTACATCGCCCATTCCCATTCGTGGCGTGTCGCTCACACTCGCGCCGGGTCAGCAGTGCGGGTCGGTCCCGGGTACCTCGAGGTCGACGAAATAGCTGATCACAGCGTCATCGACACAGTCGTTACCGTCGAACACAGCGGTGTGCTGGTTTCCGTCGAAGCTCACCAATGCGCCCCCGAGCTGACGGGCCAGGTCCACCCCGGCCTGGTACGGGGTGGCAGGATCGCCGGTCGTCGAGACCACGAGCACGGGAGGCAACCCGGGCACGTCCGGGGTGTGCGGTTCCCCCGTCGCCGGAACGGGCCAGAATGCGCACACGTCGAGGGGCGCCTCCCCGGTTCCGCGTCCGTCGTCGAGGAAGGGCGCCGCCTGCCGGAAACGCATGTCGAGTTCACCCGCGATCGCCCGATCGGTCACCGGCTGGTCGTCGACGCACCGGACCGCGTTGAACGCGTCGTTGATGTTGCTGTAGGTGCCGTCGTCCTGTCGCCCTTCATACAGATCAGCGAGACGGAGGAGCGTGTCGCCGGTGCCGTCGGCGACGGCGCTCAGGCCGGCGCGCAGCGACCCCCAAAGAGCGGACGAGTACAGGCCCTGCTGAACTCCGGTGATCGCGTCGCGATAGCTCAGCCCCCGCGGGTCTGTAGTGCGAGCAGGCGCCGCGATCAGCGGCCCGACGAGTTGATGGAACCGTGTCGACGCCTGTGCCGGATCGTTGCCCAGCGGGCAGTCGCCCAGATCCGCGCAGTCGGCAGCGAACTCGTCGAATGCCTTCTGGAACCCTTCTGCCTGCAACACGATCTCCTCGACCGGGTCCTGCTCCGGGTCGATCGCGCCGTCGAGGACCATCGCGCGCACCCGATCGGGGAAGGTTTCCGCGTAGACCGTGCCGAGCCGGGTTCCGTACGAATACCCGAGAAAGTTCAAGGAGTCGTCGCCGAGCACACCTCGGATCACATCCATGTCGCGCACCACGTCCGCGGTGCCGACATGGGCGAGCAGATCCTCGCCGGTGCGTTCCGCGCACAACTGCGCGTACTCGCGGTTGCGTTTCTCGGCCGCCTCGATCCCTGCGGGACTGCGATCACCGTCGTCGACGGCGCGATCGGCATCGGTCTCCGCGGCGGTGAGGCATCGGATCTGAGGGTCGGACGAACCGATGCCGCGCGGATCGAATCCGACGATGTCGAACTGTCCGGTCAGTTCGGTACCTGTCGCAGCGAGCACGGTGGACAACCCCGATGCCCCGGGCCCTCCGGGGTTGACCAGGATGGAACCGATCCGATCGCCGTCCGCCTCGATCCGCGAGACCGCGAGCATCACGGTCTGCCCGTTCGGATCGGCGTAATCGAGCGGCACCGAGATCCGGCCGCACTGGGCGCCGCTCCGAGCAAGAACCGGGCCGTCGATGCCGTAACCACCGCAGCCCTCCCACTCGACGTTCTGCTGGTAGAAGTGCGCCAGTTCCTCGGGCACCGCGACCGTGGACGGCACTCGCTCCTCTGTCGCGGTATCCGCGCATCCGGCCAGCACCAGTGCACCCACTGCGACGAGGACAACGGACAGACGACGTGAGCGCACACGCGCAGAAACCGGCACCCTCGGATCGTGCCATGTTCACGACTGCATCCCACCGTGTGACCAAACGCACCGACTCGAAGTCTTAGCCCTTGCCTTCACCGGTGGCAGACTGAGACTGTCATCACCCGCCCGGGGACCCTCAGTAGGGCCTCGAGGAAGAAAGAGACAATGATGTCGGAAAATGTGACGTCCGTGTACGGTGGCGGCCCCGCCCCGGCAGACACCCCCAAGCGCAAGACGCGAGTCCACCACCTGCAAGCGATGAAGGCCGAAGGCGCCCGCTGGGCAGAGTTGACCGCGTACGACTACTCCACTGCCCGCATCTTCGAAGAGGCCGGAATTCCGGTGCTCCTCGTCGGCGACTCCGCCGCCAACGTCGTCTACGGCTACGACACCACGGTGCCGGTGACCGTCGACGAACTTCTCCCGCTGGTCCGCGGCGTCGTCCGCGGAGCCCCGCACGCCCTCGTGATCGCCGACCTGCCGTTCGGTACCTACGAGGCGTCCCCCGAGCAGGCCCTCGCCACCGCCATCCGGTTCATGAAGGAAGGCGGCGCGCACGCCGTCAAGCTCGAGGGCGGCGAACGCATCGCACCCCAGATCGCTGCGCTCACCGCTGCCGGCATCCCCGTGCAGGCACACATCGGCTTCACACCGCAGTCCGTCAACACCCTCGGCGGGTTCCGGGTGCAGGGCCGTGGCGACGGCGCGGAACAACTCATCACAGACGCCATCGCAGTGCAGGAAGCCGGCGCATTCTCCGTCGTGATGGAGATGGTTCCCGCCGAGATCGCAGGCCAGGTCACCCGCA
The DNA here is from genome assembly GCF_042729855.1 of Rhodococcus sp. NPDC060090. NCBI lineage: Bacteria > Bacillati > Actinomycetota > Actinomycetes > Mycobacteriales > Nocardiaceae > Rhodococcus > Rhodococcus sp. NPDC060090. The sequence goes on from NZ_JBHWXB010000006.1 coordinate 23,449, forward strand.
AGCTGACCATTCCCACGGTCGGCATCGGCGCAGGCAACGAATGCGACGCGCAGGTACTCGTCTGGCAGGACATGGCCGGATACACGAGCGGCAAGACGGCGAAGTTCGTCAAGAAGTTCGGGTCGATCGGCGACGACTTGCGCAGTGCGGCAGCGCAGTATGCGACCGAGGTCGCGAGCGGAGCCTTCCCCGGCCCCGAACACTCCTTCTGAGATCGTTCTACGGCAACGGCACCGCACCCGAATTCGGGTGCGGTGCCGTTGCCGGATGCGCTCACCGATTCTTCAGGGTCGGGTGGCACACTCGACCGCGACCACGACCACCGAACCGTGAGGTGCGCACTCCCCATGACCCGATTCCGACGCGTTCCCGTCGCTGCTGCCGCAGCTGCAGCCATGATCGGCCTCCTCGGCGCATGCGCCCCCGGAACCACCGCGGATCCCACGACGTCGAACACACCGCCGGCCTCCGAACCGGCGCAGGGGCCCGGCGGTGTCACCGAAGCCCAGGCCGCCGACCTGTGCGCCCGCATGGAGGGCCAACTGCAGAGCTGGCGTACTTACACGCCGTCCGTCGGCAAGGGTGGTCTGAACATCCTCGTCGGTGAATGGGGTGCGGCGAACGGTGTCGATCTGATCGCGCTGGCCGGCGATCGCGCGCGCGTCGACACCATCACCTCCGAACAGTGCTCCCAGGTGCGCGACGAGACGTTGTCCTCCCTGCAGATTCCGGATCTCGCGTCGGCCCTCGTCGGGTTCTAGGCGATGACCGAACGTCGCGAGCCGTACCCCGCGATCGAACCGTACGAGCACGGCTACCTCCCTGTCGGCGACGAACAACAGGTGTACTGGGAGGTCAGCGGAAACCCGGACGGCAAGCCCGTGGTGTTTCTCCACGGCGGGCCGGGGGGTGGTATCTCACCCGAGCAGCGCAGGTTCTTCGACCCCGAGGCCTACCGGATCGTGATGTTCGACCAGCGCGGGTGCGGTCGTTCGCGGCCGCATGTCGCGGACGGGGCCGACCTGTCGGCCAACACGACCGACCATCTCCTCGCCGACATCGAACGGCTGCGCATTTTCCTGAACATCGAGCGGTGGATGGTGTTCGGCGGATCGTGGGGATCCACACTCGCGCTGGCCTATGCGCAACGTCATCGCGACCGGGTCACCGAATTGGTGCTGCGCGGAATCTTCCTACTGCGCCGCGCCGAGATCGACTGGTACTACAACGGGGGTGCCGGGGCGGTCTTCCCGGATCTGTGGGAAGGGTTCCTCGCACCGCTGACCGGCGCGGTCGCCGGCGAGCATCCGGTCGACACCTATCACCGGCTGCTGCACTCCCCCGACCCGGACGTCGCGTTGCGCGCAGCGGTCGCATGGTCGACCTGGGAGGGCGGAACGAGTTCGCTGCTGCCGCAACCCGGACATGTCGCCGACACCGCGGAGCCCCGCTTCGCACTCGCCTTCGCCCGTATCGAGAACCACTACTTCTACCATCGCGGGTTCCTCGACGAAGGGCAGTTGTTGCGGGACGCGCACCTCCTCGACGGAATCCCCGGCGTGATCGTGCAGGGCCGTTACGACGTGGTGTGCCCCGCGACGAGCGCGTGGGATCTCCATCGCGCCTGGCCCGACTCGGCGTTGCACATCGTCGATGACGCCGGGCATTCTGCGCACGAGCCCGGTATCACCCACCATCTGCTGGAAGCGACAGATCTGTTCCGATAGCACCGGCCAGGCGCAGGTTGTCATCGGCATCACGCCGTAGTTCTCGGTGTCACTGCGGGAGCCGGCCGAACCCCACCACAGCCGAGTCGTCCGACCATTCGAGCGTGTGGACGCGGATTCGACCGAATTCGTTGCCGCCCACGGTGATCGCCTCATCACCGTCGACCGCGACGATGATGTTGGTGTGCTGGCCGAACCCGGCGGTGTTCTCGTACAGGACGACGTCGCCCACTTCGGGCCGGTAGCCGGAATCCACGGGTTCGTATCGATCGTGCTGCTCGTAGTACTCCTGCAGGGTGTATACGCCGGGGATCCTCCAGTGTCCGGAGTGCGGATTCGTCAGTGGCATACCGGCCTCCCTCATGATCCAGCTGACGAAGTCGGCGCACCACTGTTCCTCGACGCCCTCCGAGTAGAAGGTGCCGGGACGTTGGGTCCGGTGTTCGTCCTCGAGTAGGCGGACGACCGCCGCCTGCTCCGCCGACAAGGCAGCGGCGTCGACGACGGGGAATGTCGCGGTGTCCCACGGCAGGTACCGACTCGGCGCCCACCACCACACGACCGCACCCAGCATCACCACGATCGCGGCGAGAACGGCGGCGACCCTCGTGGCGATTCGCCGCCTGCGACCGGTGCGCCGGAGGTCAGTGCTCATATGCGAACTCCACCATTCGGGTCGCGGGGTCTGCACGGGTCAGCCGGACAGTGACGTGCTCGCCCTCCCGCGGCTTCCCCGCACACGGCGCGATGACGGTCTCGGATTCGACGAACACCTCGGCGTCGCGTCGGTCGGTGGCGTCCTTGGTCACGGTAGCCTCGAATTCCTCACCGATGCGCGACGAGAGCACCACCGCCTCGGTCAGGTCGACGCACGCGCGTCCGATCTTCCCCGACAGAGAGTCCGACGACGACATGATCTTCGGTAGACCCGGCAGGGTGTCGCGGACATGCGACGAAATCTCGACGCCGGCCGATACCGCCAGACACACCTCGGTGGCGTACCTGTCCGACAACCGCCGCAGCGGAGCGGTCACGTGCGCGTAGGGCGCCGCAATCGCGCCGTGCAGACTCATCTCGGGGAGTTCCCCGTCGAACGCCGCATACGATGCGCCGCGCAGCAAGGCCGGGGCCTCGCTCATGAGCACGAGCGTCGACGGTTCGTTCGCATCGAGACCCGCCAGGAACGCGCCGACCTCCAGATCGTCGACCCACGGCACTCCCAGAGCCTTCGCGGTACGACGCAGTGCCGCAACAGCATCCGAGTCCGCCTGCGGCAGGGTTCGCAGCAACCCGACCTTCGCGTCGAGCATCGTCCGTGCCGCGCACATTCCGGTGAGAAGCGATACGTGTGAATTCCAGTCGTCGGCGTCGGTGCGGGGCTGCACCGTCAACCTCCAGCCGTCTTTCTCGGGCGTCACGTCCTGCTCGGGTAGACGCAACTCGATGGCGCCACGTTCGAGGGCTGCCGCCGCCCGCAGCCGCCCGAACTCAGGCAGCGCCGCGATCGACGGGTGCAGCGTCCCCGCGTCGGCGTCACGTTGCACACCGGCGTAATCGAGTCGTGCCACCGAACGGACCAGCGCACGCCGAACGGTGACGTCGACTGGTTCGCCGCGGTCGTCCATTTCGATCCGCCACAGCGCCACCGGGCGGACCGACTCGGGGAGCAGACTCGCCGCATTCTCCGACAACTCTCGCGGGTGCAGCGGGACCGACCCGTCGGGCAGGTAGAAGGTCTGTCCCCGGCGATGGGTTTCCGTTTCGAGAGCACCACCGGGTTCCACGACGGCATACACGTCGGCGATCGCGTAGTGCAGGACGAAGCCGTCCTCCGTGCGGACGAGGTGGAGCGCCTGGTCCAGATCCATCGAGCCGGGCGGATCGATGGTCACCAGCGCGAGGTCGGTGCGGTCGTCCCTGTCGCCGGCGAACCGGTCCGAGAACGCGCGGGCTTCCGCGAGTGCATCCGCCGGATATCCGTCCTCGAGACCGAACTCGGAGCGCACGGAGCCGAAGTCGATCGCGGGTGCGACGACGAAAGGTGCTGTCACCACTGCTTCAGCTCTCCTGCGTACCGCAGTGTCCGTTGTTCCACTCGGTCAGTTGTTCCACTCGTCGTCGGCCTTGTCGGCCGCCTTGGTTCGCTCGGCAGCGATCTGCAGCGCGCGTTCGGCGGTGTCTTTGTCGGGATAAGGTCCCATGCGGTTGAGGGCACCGGGATCCTTGCCCTGACTGACCTTGCCTGTGCTCACGTCGTAGTACCAGCCCTCGTCGCTCATGGTTCAAGTGTGCCCGAACAAGGTCGACTTTTTCCCGCTACACGGCCTTCGGCGTGGCTGGTACCGTCGGCCCGGCATCACAGACCGCCATCAATGAGGAGCCGCATACATGTCGTACATTCTCTTCGACACCCTTCTTCCGTACATCGGGCCGGAAGCTGCCTCACACTGGGCGCATCTGCTGGTCGTCGGACCTCTGTGATCGACGAGTAGCGCTGGGCCGAAAACAAGCCCTGGTAGACGGCACAGGGACAGAGCGGACGAGCCGGCCTGTAAGCCGGATCCTGTCCCCCGTCGAGACGGGGTGGCGACCATCCATCTGGACACACCGTTGCCGGGTGCCTCGAGCGGTCCACCCGCAGGCTCGGGCGAGCAGCCCTCGAACACCTGCGCAGCCGCACCGGTTCCCCGAAGGGATCCGGTGCGGCCTTCAACCTTGCTCCGGGCGGGGTTTACCTAGCCACCCCGGTCACCCGGGGTGCTGGTGCGCTCTTACCGCACCGTTTCACCCTCACCTGCCCCGAAGGGCAGGCAGTCTGTTCTCTGTGGCACTGTCCCGCGAGTCACCTCGGGTTGCCGTTAGCAACCGCCCTGCTCTGTGGAGTCCGGACTTTCCTCGATTCAGGGCCTCGCACCATTCGGTGCCGGTTCCCTGCTCCGCGGTCGCCCGGCCGACTCATCCGCTCGAACAGAGTAGCGCCCCGGATGTCACCGATGCGAACTACGGTCTTCGAGCATGACTCGATACGTGGCGCTACTGCGCGGAATCAATGTCGGCGGCGTCAGGATCAAGATGGCCGATCTGGCCGCACTCTTCACCGACCTCGGATTCGGCAACGTCCGCACCGTCCTCGCGTCGGGGAATGTGTTGTTCGACGCGGACGACACCGCCGTCGACCTGAAACGCTCGATCGAGCGCGCGCTGACCGACCGGTTCGGATACGACGCGTACGTGTTCGTCCATCCGCAGTCGTACCTCTCGGCTGTTGCCGACGCCTATCCATTCGATGAGCACGTCGACGGTCGGCACGCGTATGTGCTGTTCGTCGCTGACGAGTCGGTGTTCGGCGAACTGGCTGCCCTCACCGACACGCTCGATCCGGCGGTCGAGAGGATCGCGGTCGGTGACGGTGTCGTGTACTGGGAGGTCGAGAAAGGAGAGACGATCGGCAGCGTGTTCGGCAAGAAGATCGGCGCGTCCCGGTTCAAGGCGGTGACCACCAACCGCAATCTGCGGACAGTACGCAAACTGGTGTGAATCTCCGCTAGCGGTGATACATCCGGTGCTGCCCGTAGTGCGCGTGCGCCACCCACTGCTGGGTGTGCTGGGTGTACGGCTGCTGGGTGTACGGCTGTTGGGTGTACGGCGCGGTCCAGGTCCGGGCTGCGGGACGGTAGTACGGAATCGGCTGAGGGAGCGGCGCGGGCGCGGCCGGGAACCCGTAGATGCCGACAGGGTCACCGTTGAGGTACGCCTGGTGCTGCGCATCGGCGCGAGCGGCGATCGCGGCTTCCTCGCGGCGACGCTCGGCGAGGGAGCGCCGGCGGATTCCCACCCCGGCCACAGCGAGTACAAGCAGGAGCATCACCGCCGCGCCCGCCGGTTCCTCCTGAGCGAAACCGATCAACCACAGCACTCCGACGGTGGTGAGAATCGGATGTCGCCGCCACCACGGTCGCCGGTCCTCGACGAAGTCCGGGGCGGGCACGACAGCAAAGGGTGCCGGAGCAGCAGGGCCGGTGGCATACGCATGAACCTGGTGGCCGTTCATCGCCGTACCTCCTGCTCGCGGGATGACACCATCTTGACAGAACGCGCACACCTTCTGCCACCACGATGCGGTCGTAAGCCGAAACGGGAACTTTCCGAAAAGGACTTTCCGAATGTGTGTAACGAGCAAGGCGCACACCCGATAGACCTTGTGAGTGGCCGCGCAGGCACACCCCCGACATGTCTGCGCGGCCACTTTTCGTTTGTGCTGGGGCCTTACAGATACGACGTGTCGTTGACCAAGCGCACCGACGACCCGCCGTCCGGATAGAACTCGGCGATACTCAGCGACGCCAGATCCAGATGCAGGCGATACAGCAGCGACGGACCGGAATCCAGCGCGAACTGCAGCAGCGTCTTGATCGGTGTCACGTGCGAGACCACGAGTACCGTCGCACCCGGATAGTCCGTCGTCAGGTCGTCGCGGACACCCGCGATACGCATGCGCACGTCGTCGAAGCTCTCCCCGCCGGGCGGTCGCACCGACGTGTCGCCGAGCCACCGTCTGTGCAGATCGACGTCACGCTCGGCAGCTTCGGCGAAGGTGAGACCCTCCCACCCGCCGAAGTCCGTCTCGATCAGTCCGTCGTGGACGACGACCGGAAGATTCAACGCGTCGGCGGCCGCGGCCGCGGTGTCCCGCGCCCGCCCCAGCGGCGACGACACCACCGCGGCAATCCCGCCGCGCCCCGCCACCATCTGTGCGGCCGCGGCGGCCTGGCCACGACCCAGCTCGGTGAGCTCAGGGTTCCCGCGCCCCGAGTAACGACGTTCCACCGACAGCGGGGTCTGGCCGTGACGCAACAGCAGCATCCGTGTTGGTGTGCCGGTCGCGCCGGTCCATCCCGGAGCCTTCGGGGTCTCCGCCTTATCGGCGGTCGCGGCCGGGTTCTCGGCCGCATCCATCGCTTCGTTCGCGAGCCTGTCGGCGTATCCGTTCTCCGCGCGCGGCACCCAGGTGTAGTTCACGCGCGAGAACTTCGACCCCCACTCCTGTGCCTGGGCAACGAGGGGAATCATGTCGGGATGCTTGACCTTCCAGCGCCCCGACATCTGCTCGACGACGAGCTTCGAATCCATCCGGACCTCGACGTCGTCGGCACCGAGCTCCGCGGCCGCAGTCAGCCCTGCGATCAATCCTCGGTATTCGGCCACGTTGTTGGTGGCACGACCGATGCTCGCGTTGCGTTCAGCGAGTACCGTCCGGTGATCCGAGCCGAAGACGACCGCACCGTAACCGGCGGGACCCGGATTCCCGCGAGAACCGCCATCGGCCTCGACGACGACCCGACTCACAGACCTGATTCCTTGGTACGAACCATGATCGCGTTGCACTCCGGGCAGTGGACGACCGCGTCGGCAGGCGCGGCCTTGATGCGGGCGATCTCGCCGCGGTCCAACTCGATGCGGCATGCGCCGCAACGGCGGGCCTGCAGCAGTGCCGCGCCGATGCCCGACCGCTCACGCTGCTTCTCGTAGACCGTCACCAGCTCGGTGGGCAATGCCGCAACCAAGGTCTCCCGGTCGCTACGGCAGCGACCTTCGGCAACCTCGATATCGGCGAGTGCCTCGTCGCGGGCACGGGTCGCATCGCCGAGCTCGTCGTCGATCTGCGACACCTGCGCTCCGGCGTGATCGTGGTCGGACTTCGATGCCTCGCGCCGCTCCATGACGTCGAGCTGGTCGTCCTCGAGCGCCGCCTGGCGGCGTTCGAGACTGCCGAGCTCATGCTGCAGCTCGGTGAGCTGCTTCGAACCGATGGTGCCGCCCTCGAGCAGAGCGCGGTCGCGCTGCGCGCGCTGTCGCACGGCCTCGATCTCGCCCTCGATCTTGCGGATGTCACGGTCGAGGTCGTCGAGCACGATTTCGACGGCAACGGCCGCGTCCTTCCGGGACGCCCGCTCGGTCTGGAGCCGATCCACCTCCTGCTGTTCCGGCAAGGTGCGGCGACGGTGCGCGAGACGATTGAGCTCGTTGTCCACTGAGGCGATGGAGAGGAGCTTTGCCTGCACTGCGGGTTCGACGTTCACTCGGGTGGTTCCTGCTTTCGGGTTCTCGCTCGGGAAAGGCCGCGACGGCCCTGGTCGCGGCCGAGCCGCGACGACGGTCTCGTAGCTGATTACCGTACCGCGCGTGCCGCTGTCGTCCAGGGATCGGTGCGTAGGTCACTCACGCGGGACTGCCAGGCTTCGCGCTCACCGAACGCCTCGTCCAGGATCGCGCTCGCCTGCGCGCACCATGGCTGTTCGCTGGCCCAGTGTGCGACGTCGACGAGCGCCGGCCCACCGGTCCGCAGATGTTCGTCCGCGGGGTGATGCCGCAGGTCGGCCGTCACATACGCGTCGACTCCCAGAGCGGAGACCTTTCCGAGGAACGAGTCGCCCGATCCTCCGCACACCGCCACCGTCCGGATAGAGCGTTCGGGGTCGCCCGCACCGCGCACGCCCCACTCGGTGGGGGGCAGCGCCGCAGCGACGGTCTCGGTGAACTCGCGCAGTGTCTGTGTGTGAGGCAACTCGCCCACGCGGCCGAGCCCGCGGCTGCTCGGCAGTTCGGCGAGCTCGAACACGTCGAACGCAGGTTCCTCGTAGGGGTGAGCGCTGCGCAGCGCCGCAAACACCGCGGCGCGGGCGCGGCGAGGGGCGATCATTTCGATGCGGTCCTCGGCAACCTGCTCGAGTTCCCCGATTGCCCCGATGGTCGGGTCGGCGCCGTCGATGGGACGGAACTGTCCGGTCCCGGATGCCGTCCAACAGCATTCGCGGTAGTTGCCGAGGGCCCCGGCTCCGGCCTCGAACAGCGCGTCCCGCACGGCGTCGGACGCGGCGCCAGGCACCATCACCACCCATTTGTCGGTGGCAGGTTCCGGCTTGGGGTCGAGTGGTCGCAATCCGGTCAGACCCAAGGCCTGCGCCAGCGCATCGGATACGCCGGGATCGGCCCGGTCGGCGTTGGTGTGTGCAGTGAACAGTGCGCAGCCGCCGCGGATCAGCCGGTGGATGAGCGCACCCTTGGGCGTGTGGGCGCCGACGGTGTCGACGCCGCGGAGCAACAACGGGTGGTGCACGAGCAGCAGATCGGCACCCCATTCGAGAGCCTGATCGACGACAGCGGACGTGGCGTCGACAGCGAGCAGCACCTTGCGGACCGGGTCGTCGGGATCGCCCGCGACCAGACCCACGGAATCCCACGATTCCGCCAACGACGGCGGATACGCCGTGTCGAGTACGTCGATCACCTCACGAAGCGTGGCCGTCACGTGTCCTCCTACTCGAATCTCTCGCTCACAGTCCTGTATCGCCGACGACCCTACGCTGCGGTTCTTCGAGAACCGGGGACAATGTCCGCGTGACCCTCCTCGCTGATCCGCACCCGCTGTTGCTGCCCGCCCCGGTCGTGTTGTTCGACCTCGACGGCACCCTGACCGATTCCGCGACGGGAGTGATCAATGGTTTCCGCCACGCAGCCGAGACCGTCGGTTTCGCCGTTCCAGACGGGAACCTCGAGTGGCTGCTCGGACCGCCGATGCTCGACACCCTGCGTTCCTTCGGTCTCGGCGATGACGCGATCGAGGCGGGTCTGGCAGCCTATCGCGAGTACTACACGGAGACGGGCTGGTCCGAGAACGCGCTGTTCGACGGCGTCGGCACCATGCTCGCGGCCGTCCGCGACACCGGCAGCCGCCTTGCAGTGGCAACCTCGAAGAACGAGGCGGCCGCCGTGCGGATTCTCGAACATTTCGGAGTCGCGCAGCACTTCGAGTTCATCGGTGGGGCGAGCGAGGACGGCGTCCGGCGCGCGAAGGTCGACGTGGTCGCGCACAGCCTCGCTGCGCTCGGTGTCGATGCCGTCGACGCCGAGCGCGGTGGCACCGCCGATGTCGTGATGGTCGGCGACCGTGAACACGACATCCACGGAGCCGGTCGGTTCGGAATCCCCACGCTGTTCGTCGAATGGGGATACGGCACCGAATCCGAGGGTGCCGTTGCTGCGAAGTCCGTCGCCGCCGTCGCGGACCTCCAGCACCTCCTGACCGGCAGGCAGCGACCCGGCAGGCAGTAACCCGGCAGGCAGTGACACAGCGCCGGGGAACATGACAGCGACGGTATGCGCCGGGTACGCATTCGAGCAGGTACGGGAACAGATCGGGGCATACGTACCCGGCCTGCTCGACCGGGTGCGGCAGCAGTGAGATACACATCACGGTCTACCGTGGACATGTGCGCCGACTGTCATTTCTTCTCCGCCCGAGCTGGCTTGTTCTCGCTCTGGTAGTGGGTGGTTTCGCTTACGCATGCTTCACCGTGCTGGCGCCGTGGCAGCTCGGCAAGAATACGAGCACCGATGAGCGCAACGATCGCATCGCCGAGTCCGTGTCGCAGGACCCGGTGCCGGTGGGTGAACTGTTCGGGGACGGCGGCGCCACCGTCGAGACCGAATGGCGGCGGGTGATCGCCGACGGTAGTTACCTCCCCGATTCGGATGTCCTGGTGCGTCTGCGGAGCACCGAGTCCAAACCTGCCTACGAGGTCCTCACACCGTTCGTCCTCGACAACGGGAGCACCGTCCTCATCGACCGCGGTTACGTGCGTCCCGTCGAGGGCACCGCGGTGCCGGAAATTCCTCCCGCACCGACCGGGCCGGTGACGCTCGATGCCCGAATCCGTATGTCGGAGGGCACCGTCGAGGGCAAGGATCCGTTCACCGACGCCGGCTACCTGCAGGTCTACTTCATCGACTCCGGCCAGATCGCCGCGGCATCCGGGCTCGACCTGGTCGGTGGATACCTTCAGCTCGACCCGGAGCAACCCGGTGTCCTCGAGGCGAAAGCACTGCCTCAGCTCGATGCCGGCCCCTACTTGTCGTACGGGTTGCAGTGGCTCGCATTCGGCATCATGGCGCCCCTCGGGCTCGCATACTTCGTGTGGGCGGAAATTCGGGAACGTCGGAAGGCGAAGGCACGGAGCACCGATGAGGGTGCCCCCGCGGAGACGACACCGCCGTCGAACGACGCGAAAATCGTGCGTTCGGGATCCGTGCGGTCCACCTCGACGTCTCACACCACCAGCGACAAGCTGGCCGACCGCTACGGCGGACACCGGTGACCGCGTACTGCGACACGTCACTGCCCGGTGTTTCACCACACGAGGAGTTCCCGATGTATTCGACCGTCGACGACTACCTGGCCGACAAGGACCCCGCGGCCGTCGACGCGTTCCGGCGATTCCGCACTCTGGTCCTCGCACTGGGTGACGACGTCGAAGAGACGGTGCACACCTCGGAGATCTCCTGGGCTCGGATGTCTTCGTCGGGGCCGCGGGTGTTCGCTGCGGCTTTCCTGTATGCCACTCGGCTCGAAGCAGCACTCGACCTCACGCGGCGCATCCATCACCCGACCTTGCGTGAGGCGTACCCCACGACCGGCAGGGTCACCACTCATCGCTTGAGTCTCTCGTCGGCAGACGACTTGGACGACGGGTTCTGCGCTCTGCTGGCAGAGGCATACAACACTGCCTCGATCACCGCCGGGTAGTTCGGAAGATCCGGCGCGCCGGCGACGTCCTCCGCTACTACGGTCGCCCCAGCCGCGTCTCGAGTCCGTCCAGGATCAACTCGAGCCCGAATTCGAAGTTCTCCTCCCAGGTGGAATCGAACGTGTTCTCGGACAGCTCTGCCATTGCCGGGAATCGTCCCGAGCTCATCACTCGATTCAAAGTAGGCAGCTGGTAGGTCCAGAACTCGTCGTCCGACATTCCCGACTCCGACGATGCGTTGAGCCACAGGAGTTCCTGCCGCACAGTGCCGATGACGTAGGAGTCGATCACCGTCGCAAGGTTCATCTTCTCCTGGTCACTCAAGGACAAGTTCTTCACTCCGGTCAAGAACAGATTCAGGTCCGCGACACTGTTGGGCCCCAATACCGGTCGGCTCCAGTTCGCCTGCAGCGCCCACGAGTGGGTGATGTAGAGCTTTCGTGTCTCGCGAGCGGTAGTGGCCAAGAACTCCCGCCACCCCCGCTCAGCGGCGGTCCTCCTCGCTTGCGAAGGGCCGACCACGGCATCGAGCATCAAGTCCAGCAGTTCCGCCTTCGAGGGCACGTAGCGATACAGCGACATGGTGCCCACGTCGAGTTTCTGTGCCAGTTTTCGCATCGACAGCGCTTCGATTCCGTCGGTATCCGCGAGTTCGATGCCGGCGGTGACGATCTGCCCCAGCGTGAGCCGGGACTTGGGGCCCTTCGCCCGCTCAGGAAGGCCTTCCCACAACAGTTGAAGGCTCCTGGCCAGCGGATTCAGATCGGTCACGAACACTCCTAGCGTTGAACCCCTTGCCTACTGCGCACACCGTACGCTACCGTGCTGCGTGCATCGTATGGCGTACGTCGTACGCAACAGTGAGGGGAGATGCGGAGATGAATTCAGGACCGGCCGTCCAGGCCACCGGCCTGATCAAACGGTACAAAGACAAGGTCGCGCTCGATGGAGTCGACCTCCTCGTACCCCGTGGAACAGTCCACGGTCTACTCGGCCCCAATGGCGCGGGCAAGACCACGACGGTGCGAATCCTGGCCACCCTGACCGACGCCGACGGCGGTACCGCCAGCGTGGCGGGATTCGACGTGTCGAACCAGCCCCGCGAAGTCCGCCGCAGAATTGGGTTGACAGGCCAGCAGACCGCCGTGGACGACCTGATGACGGCGCGCCAGAACCTCACCATGTTCGGCAGACTCTTCCGGCTCGACAAGACGGACGCTCAGCGCCGCGCCGACGAGCTGCTGGATATCTTCGGACTCACCGACGCCGCCGGCCGATCACCCAAGAAATTCTCCGGTGGCATGCGTCGCCGACTCGACCTCGCAGCCTCGATGATCCTGGCCCCCCAGGTCCTGTTCCTCGACGAGCCGACCACCGGTCTGGACCCCGCCGGGCGCCGGGAGGTGTGGGAGGCAGTGCGGAACCTGGCGGACGCGGGCACAACCGTGCTGCTGACAACCCACTATCTGGACGAGGCCGACAAGCTGTGCGACCGGATCAGTGTGATCGACCAGGGCCGGAACTTCATCGAGGACACCCCCGCCGCGCTGAAACGGCGGATCGGGGACGAGCGGCTGGAGCTGGTTGCCCACGATCCGACCGAACTGGCCAGGGCCGCCACGGTCATCGTCCGCGTCCTGAACGCCGCGGCGGACGTGGAGGAGACCGAGGGGCGCCTGAGCATCCCGGTGCCCGACGGCGTCGCCGCGCTGACATCAGTGGCTGCCGCCATCCGGGCCGAAGACATCGACATCGCCGACATCGGACTGCGCCGTCCGACTCTCGACGAGGCATTCCTGTACCTGACTTCCGCCGCAAAAGGCACTCTCGAGGAGACGCGATGACCACCACGACACCCGCGCTCGCCGAGACCACAGCTCCGGAGACCACCGGTTCACGTCTGATCTGGGCCGCACGCGACTGCTGGACCATTGTGCTCCAAGAGTTCACCCACCTGATCCGCCAGCCCAGCACGTTCGCCTGGCAAATCGGCTTCCCGGTGGTAATGGTCCTGATGTTCGTCTACGTTTTCGGTTCGGCGATGGACGTCACCGGCCAGGGCGCCGGTGAAGGCTATGTGGATTTCGCCATGCCCGGAATGTTCGCCATGACGATGGCGCTGGGGTTCATGGACACTGCCTATGCGGTGACCCACAACAAGGAGAAGGGCTTCATGGATCGATTCCGGTCGATGCCGATGTCCCCTTCCGCGCCTGTGACCGGGCGCGCACTGTCCGATGTCATCCGAGCGGCGCTGGACCTCGTGATCATCGCCGGGGTGGCTTTGCTGATCGGCTGGCGATCGGGCGGCAGTCTCGGAGCAACGTTGCTGGCCTTCGCGCTGCTGCTCTGGCTGAGACTGGCTTTGATACTTGTGGGCATCTACCTGGGGCTGTGCATCACCAATACTGAAACCGCTGGAATGCTCTTCGCAGTGGCCTTTCCCTTGGGATTCATCTCGTCGGTCTTCACCCCGCCTGAGATGATGCCCGGCTGGTTGGGTGCGATCGCGGCGTGGAACCCGGTTTCGTCGACAGCGACAGCGATCCGCGAACTGTTCCAGACCCCGGGCATCGACTATCTGGAGCCGGCCTACTGGATCGACGGCCACGCTCTGCCGGCAGCCATCATCTGGCCTGTGGTGATCATGTTGATCTTCGGGCCATTGGCGGTCCGCCAGTTCAAGGCGCTGAGCCGGTAGGTCACCGACGAGTGGGGGAATCCTTGAGGAGTGTGTCCACAAATACAGGGGAAGGGCGCCTCCCGGTTTCCCGGAAAGTGCCCTTCACCTGCACTGATACTGGTGGGCGTGGACGGTATCGAACCGCCGACCGCTGGTGTGTAAAACGTGCGGTCTCGCAATTTGCTGGGCGTAGGTGCATCCACATTCATCAACGCAAGTACACAGCTAGAGCACCATATTTGGCGCTCTAGCTGTGTGCCACGTCCACACGGATCAAGCTGGGAAACGCCGGGTGCTGCGGTCTCCCTGCGGTCCCGATCGTCCAACTTGCGCGCCTACACGCGCACATGTACGCGCGCGAGCCCCCAAGGCCGATCGCTAGTGTGTGCGCATGATCCTCGACCACAGATGGCTGTCGGATGACGAGATCAACCGATCCAAGGATCGAGCTCGCGCCAAGGCGGCTGAGCAACAGCCCCATAGGCACCACGTGGTGCCACAGATGTATCTAAAGCGTTGGCGTCCGGAATCTGGTCCCGAGCGGAAACGGGTCCTTCGGACGCACGTAGACAGCCGGGAGGCTGAATCTCGAAATCCTGACTCCATCGAATACGAGCCCGATTTTTACCAGATGTCGGCGGATGACATCGACCCCGTAGCCACCCCGACAATGTGGTTCGAGGAGCACATGGCGCGGGTGGAGAACGATGCAGCGTGGTGGCTTCGGAAGGTCAGCGAGAGGCGTGTGGGTCGCCTGCACGACAAGAAGTTGATTCTCGACTTGGCAGTCTTCATCGGTCTTCAGAGCCAGCGATCCCGTCGGAGCAGACAGATGGAGGTGAACATCGACGCCGCCATCGAGAGATTTGGCGTGGCTGAAGTGGTGTCCGAACCGGACATGCTGCAGCGGCTATGCCTGATAGAAGGTGTCCGTTACGACTCTTCTCATCATGACGAGATCGCTCGCAGAATGGCGCGCAGGTTGGCGCGCCGAACCCGGATCAGTGAGGCTTCCAACGGTGCTGCGGCCCGCATCCTTAACAGTTCAATCGAGGTATGGCGGGGTGCCGTAGTCCCCTACCTGTCGACCAGGCGCTCATGGTGGCTTCTCTCTACCGAGGCACCCCTTGCAACGTGTGATGAACCGGTCATCTATCTCGGCTCCAAGCGGAAGCGAAACGATCCGCGGGCATACGCGATGGACAACGCGCCACTGATTCTGTTTCCGATCGATCCACACCATGTGATTGCCATTGCAGACCGCATACGCTGCCGCCCAAGTGGCCCATTTGGCCTCGCAGCGCACGACGTGAACCGAATCAACTTTGAAGTCGCTGCAGCTTCCCTAGAGCACATGTTCGAAAGACCCGGGAGCGGGATCGCCGAGACGATACGCGTGCCTCAACGATCACACTTCGAACCATCCACGTCTTCTACGTTCGCAGAGTATGTGGCTCCCCCACCACGATGGGTAACCGAGGAGGGACCCGAGTGGGCATTTCAGCGCTGGGTCCACTGGTGAGCGTACGAAGCGGCATCCGGCACCGTCGTCAGGAGTCACCTCGTGTCTTGCTCTCCGAAGATTCACTGTCGAGACCACTGAGATCGCACAGATAGTCCAGCAATAGCCCACTGCCGCTGCGAATCGCGTCGAGATCGACCTCGGTACCGTCGAAATCGGGGTTGATATCGACTTCGATGCTGCCCCAAAAGCGGTCCAAGGCATGCATGCAGTTGCGGAGGTCCTTAAGCAAACTCACGTCGACGCCGGTATCTGGATCGATGAGCAATCGGGCCAACTCGTGAGCGACTTCACCTCGATGATCGCGAATGCGCTCTAGCGTCTCGGCATGTTCCGGCTTCAGAGCTTCCATCTCGATCAACCATGCAACCGAAGCCTTGAACCTGTTCCTGGGCTCCAAGGCTAAGACCTTCTGGTACTCAGGGGAGATCGTCACCCCAGCCTCGTCGAAGCCGATGATGAAGAAGTCGCGGACTCCATCAAGGATCGATGACTTCACCAGCTCGTATCCAGTTAGCAGCGCGCCTGCCTGAATCAAAGCTTGAGTGACGGACCCTGGAGAGAGCTTGTCTACCGTGCGCGCCCGTAGGTCATCCTTCATAGGATGATGAAACAACACCCAGGTTTGCACTCAGCGCCGGCATATGGGTCAAAAAGCATCACTCCCTAGAGGCTGCCCCTAGCCCATGGTTCCACCTGCTCCTTCAGCCCTAGTTCGACCTCCCAGCGGGCACTCACATCCTTTGCCAGGCAGAAAACAAGTAGGAAAATGGTACGGGAGAGGTGGCCGCCCCTTGGCCGGATTTCCCTCGCGAATGGCCTTGATCAATCGAGCACTATCCGATGTGGGCTCCCAATCGCTGACGCGGACCTCGTACTCGGGCAGTTCCTTCAGGATCTCCGCAAACATAGCGATTCCAAGCCCCTGCCCCCGGAACTCCTCAGGAAGCGAGTACTGCAGCGTCTCGACTACGCGATCGTCGTCATACACACCGAAGGACAGCCCCCCGACGCGAGTTCCGTTTACGAGAACGTCTACGTCTCCAGGACGGGACCAGCCATGCTTATCTCTGACGGACGTCTTGAGCTCGATGTGATCTTCGCTGTTCATGCACGGCAGTTTGGCATAGGAACGAACGCTGCAGGACCAGTTCAAGCGGGCACTGCCCGCTGCTGCGCTTCCGCGGTGTAGCTCGCGTAGACACCGGGCTTGGCACCGTTGGTGACGGCGTAGGACAGCCACCATGCCTCACGATGAGCTTTGTTCTCGTCGGCGAGGCGGTGCGGCGCGCCGAACGCGAGCCAGCGTTGATCCGACTGCCCCGTCACGTCTGGCAGCACTCCCCGTCCGCGGAGGATTGCGGCGTGCCGCCAGATCGTGTGCGCCTGGGCGGTGAGGCGTTCGGCTTCGTCGTAGGAAGGCTGGTGCGGCTCGGAGTCGAGGCGTGTAGAGCGGTGCCCGTGCTCGACGACGACGTTGGCATGCGGCGCCAGTTCGGTGATGGTGCGGTCCATCCACGGGGCGAGGATGTCGGCGATGAGCTGGTCGCCGAGTTTGCGGAGGCGGTCGTCGGCGCGGCGGTCGTAGATCCAGGACACCCGGTTGACGAGGCGTTTGTATTCTTTGGCGTCCTTGCGGGCGAGTGCCTTGGCGACGGTTTGGACGGCGCCGGGGTCGCCGTTGGCGATGGATTCGGCGAGTGCGTCGACGTCGGCCGGCTGTTGGGTGGCGGCCAGCTCAGCGAGTGCGGATGCCTTCTGCTGCACGAGGGTGGCGATGTCGTGTCGCGCCCCGGTCACCGTCTTGGTCGGTTCGATGCTGGAGGCAGCGAGGAGGCTGTCGAGAACGGCGAGGGCGTCTTCGGCGGTGTAGCGGTCAGCCTGCGTGGGGGTCATGGCGTGCGTCCGTTCGGTCGGCGAGGTGAAGTGGCTTTGCGTGCTTTGAGCGTGCGGCGTTCCTGCGCGGTGCAGAGGTCGGCGAGGTCTACGAGGGCGGCGTCGACGCGCCATTGAGCGTGGTCGTGTCCGAGGGGGCCGCGGCGTCGGTAGATGCGGCGTGTTGCGGCGTGAAGCCGGGCGAGTGTGGGAACGAACTTGGCGAGTTTGGGGTGTTCGAGCAGCTGCTGCTGGCTGGTGGTGAAGCCGGTACGGGATCCCGCGGCCTGGGCTAGCCATACGAGAAGGTGGTCGTCCGGCAGGCGCTGCGGGAGTTGAGCGGTGGGTACGTGGGGGATGCGATCCATGCGGGGGCGCCTCTCCACCTTTTGTACCATATTTTGTATCGTACCGGGCGCGCGCGAAATGTACACCATGCGCGGCGTTTTGAGGGGCAATGAGGCAGGGGCTGCGTTCGGCGCGCAGTCGGTGAACTGTCGGATAGCGTCGGCGAGTGCTGGCGGCGTAGCCGGTTCGAATGTCAGCGCGAGTGATGCTGTTCATCGCGACGAGGTATGCGGCGAAGCGTGTCAGGTGGATGTCTGCCAACTCGACCGTGCCGCCCCGGGTCCTGTCGACCAGGTTACGGGCGCCCGCAAAACTGGCTGGTCAAGTCGGGATTTCGGCTCACGTGGGCTACCGCTCCAGCGGCGGGTGAATTGCCGGTCGCGAGCTCGCGGGTGCCGAATCGGACGGTGGCATTCTTGTCAGCGTCGACAAAATGGGTCTGAGCTGCGGCATCACTGCGCGTGCCCTCGACTAGCACAACTACTTTCAGTACCTCCCGCTGCATGGGGGTGCCGGGAGTGCGTGCCTAGATGTGACCGGATTTAGCGCAACTCTGCTGTGGCGTTGGGGTATTCACATCGGTTACCCGAGTGTTGCCAGGGGCGCGCGCTCGAGCTTTAACCCGAAGTTAAGCGACATCGGGACGTTCGCGGCCGTCACCGCTGTGTTCGTCGCTGTCGCCGGAGCGGATGCGGCGGTTACGGTCTGCCTGTTTGCGGTAGTGCCGCGCGCGTCGTGCGGCTCGAGTGCGTCGGCCACTCTGCCTGGCCGTAGCGGTGCGCGGGATGGGCGGTGGCAGCCGGAGGGGTGGAGGGGGCGTCGGGGGCGGTGGCGTGTCCAGCGGGAGCGGTGGCATGAAGTGGGGGTCCGCGGCTTGCATGCGTTCCCATTTGTCGCGCGTGCGGTCACTGAGGTGACGTGGTGCTACCTGTTGAGCGCGGCGGTGGATTTCCTCGGGCAGTATCCGCAGGTTCATCGGAGGCCACTTCGGATGACGCCGTTGCCTGTGGCGTGGCAGTTCCGGAGGCAGTGCGGCGTACATGCTGCGATCGCCGAGGTTGGTGCGTTGCCATAGGGGTGGGCGTTTTTGGGCACCCCCGGCAAGGATATTGCCGACTTCTCGGTTGGTCAGGTGCGGCAAGTGGCGGCGGATCTCGGCGAGGCTGTGCCACTTCCCGTCGGCGAGGGCGTCGTGGATGCGCTGTTGGTTTGCGCGGGCGTCTGGGGACTGGTGTTCGTCGATGATGCGCACCGTGTGGCCCTTTCTGGCGCTGTGCGGCTCGTAGGCGCGTTGCGGGAACGCCTTAGTGGTTCGGGATGGGTAGAGGTTTCTCGCTGCCGGATGTGGATGCGGACGGGGGCGGGGGTTTCGCCGCGCACTACGGCCGCGTTGTAGGCGGCCACTTCGGTGGCCAGGCGGCGTCGGGCTTGATAGCGGCGCGTGTTGGCATTGGTGCAGATGCGGCAGCGACGTTTGCCTGTGCGACCGGTCATGAGGTTGGCGCCGAGGAGGAGGTGTCCGCGGTCGCAGGCGAATTTGGCGGCGTTCAGCGCGGTGGGTGCGTTGCTGGCGAGGGTGTTGTCGCGAGGCGTGGCGGCGTCGAGGTGGTCGGGGTTGACGCAGCGGGGGTTGCGGCACCGGTGGTCGATTTGTAGGCCGTCGGGGATGTCTTTGCCGTGCGCGATCGTCCAGGCGATGCGGTGGGCGAGGTAGGTGCGGTTGTCGATTCCGAATCGTCCGTAGCCGAGTCGGCAGGCGGCGGCTGTCCATTCGTGGCATCCGGTGTCGGGGTTTGGTTGCACTTTCGAGTGGAAGCGGTGGAGGAACGCGGCACGCTCGGTGGGGGTGAGCGCGGCGATGACGGGGTGAATGGGTCGTTGCGGGGCAGGGCTCATAGTGGCGCCTTTCCAACATTCATTAGCGAAAGTAACGAGTAGGTGGTGTCACGGTGAGGGCGCCGAGGGGTCTGTCGGCGCTACTGGACAGGGGTGACAGGGGTGGTCCAAAGGAAGAAATATTTGGGTTTCACGAGGAAGCTTTGGAGTACCCCTGTCACCCCTGTCCACTTGAGTGTTAATGCAGGTCGGGGCGTTTCGGTTAATCGCTCGTCTCGTCAGTCGAGGTGCGGAACCGGAAACCGATCCATGCGGTGTATCTCCCACGTGGCGGCGGAAGCGGCCAGCCGGGGCGAGATAGTCCTTCGGTCTTGGTGGTTCGTCTCTTCGTGACCCCGCTGTCAGCGAGTGAGCTGTGGTCGCTGAGGCGAGCAACGAATGTCTGGTCCGACCACTCGGCATGGCCGTTGTCGGTCATCCAGGCGTTGAAGACAGCGAATAGGTCGGCGGAACTGACGAACCCGTCGCGGTCGAAGATGAGTTTTTCTTCTACGAACTTGAGGATGACGTCGGTGGAGGCGCGCCATTCGTGAGTGTCGGCCTCGACGGTCGTAGGGGCGAGCGGGAGCTTTTCTCCGTCGCTGTAGTAGGTGTGGGCTCCGGCGATGAGCCACGCGAGGACGGCCTCTGCTCGGCCGCCGGTGCCCCGTTTGAGTCGTTCGCGGAGGGTGGGGTCGCCTGCGCGATCGTCGGGACTTGTGAGGGCCTGCCCGGGTTTGCGGTAGCGGTACGGAAACCGCACGAGGGCGAGGCGCCGCCAGGTGCCGTGGTCGGTTTCGTCGACTCGCGGCACATAGTTCGTGGCGAGCATGAGCGAGTGCGTGACAGACCAGGTGACGGAGTCTTTCGCGATGAGGCGGGCGGTCATGGTGTCGGTGCCGACGGTCGCTTTCAGACGTGCAACGTTCAGCCGCCGCGCCTCGGGGGTTTCTTCGATGATGGCGAGCCGCGCGCCCCGCAGCGTCATGAGTTCGGTGGGGTGGTCGCTCGGGTTGGCGAGGAGGACCCGTTCGGGGACCTTTGTGGCGTACTCACCGAGAGCGCGTTCGACTGCGACGAGAAGTGTCGATTTACCGTTCTCGCCGCCGCCTTGCAGGACCGGCATGACGTCGTCGGGCGTGGGATGGCCGGTGGTGGCTTGCCCGAAGCGGTACTGCATCCACGGGCGACTATCCGCGGGCAGTGCCTCCAGTGCGGTGTCCCAGTCGGGATGCGTGGCGCCGGGCGTGTACGGCACGTTGGTGAGTTTGGTGAGCCTGAGTGCAGGGTCGTGCGGCTGGAGGATGCCGGTGCGGAGGTCGACGACGCCGTTGGCGCAGTTCAGCAGGTCGGGGTGCTGATCGAACACGTTGTTGTCGACGTGGAGGATGCCGCGCGCAAGGCGGACGACGGCACCGATGCGATTCGCGGCGAGGAGGCCGGCGACTTGCCGCATGCGATGTACGTCAGCCCCGGCGAGGGCTTCGCGCTGCTGTAGCTCGATGACGGCTTTGCGGACGTCTTCGGTGACGGTCGCGTCGGGGGCGGGCTGCCAGCGTTTGCCGTCGTAGCGCATCCATCCGTGACCCGATGCCCAGCAGTAGGTGCCGTGCAGGTGCTCGTCGGCGATGCGTTGGGCGACATGAGCGTCTTCGAGTGGAGCGCCGGAACTGGTCTTGGTGCGGCTCCCCTCGGTTGGGGTGCTGACGGATGCCGCGGCGGCTGTCGGTCGCATCGGTACGCCGTAAAATCTATGGGCGTTCGTATATGTCTCGGCTTCGATAGCCGCACGATCGGTGTCGAGTTTGGCGTGGACCTTGCCGAGAGCCCATTTGAGGAGGTCGATGTATTCCTGAGTGGCGGATTCCTCATCCCGGACGTTGCAGCCGAGCGCCGCGCGGCTCGGATCGGTGCGCAGTGCAACGAACGCGTCCCCTGCTCGGTCCATAGCCTCGGCAGCCGACACGAACCCGCAAAGCGCGTACTTCATCAAGTCGATAAGGCCGGGCAGCCAGGCGGGGTGCAGACCCCGAGTGTTCGCCTGCTCGACCATGTGGTCGAGATGCTCATCGAGCAGCTCGGGATGACTGGCCGCGGTGCAGGTATCGCGGAACGCTTCGATGCTGTCGAGGGTCGCTTCGGTGACGGCGATGTTGTGGCCCTGCCAGTCGGCGGTCTCGGTTTTGGAGGCCAACCAGTCGGCGAGCTGCGCACTCATCACGGGGACGATTCCTGTGCGCTGCCACTGATAGCGGCGCCCAATGGCGTGCTTTTCGTGGATCGACGGAGCGGAGACGGCGATGGCGGTGCCGTGCCGGATTTCGCCCGGGCTGCCGGTCATGCCGTCGGAGACGGGGATAGCCGAGGTGTGGCCGAACCGTCGGCCCGGCAGTATCTCGAAGTAGTAGTGGCCGCGGCGCGGGTCGGTGCTCGACGATGACTGGTAGGGGGCGGTGTCGAGTTCGGCCCAGATGTGGTCGGGGACGTGTTCGGGGGTGTCGATGTCGATGATGACGGCGCGCGGCCCCGCGTGTACAGCGAGCCCTACGGTGTGGAACGGCACCTCACGGTAGACGTCGGCACGCAGTTCAATGTCCCCGAGAGTGTGGGTGCCAGTCCTCTGTTCGGTGAACCAGTTGCGCAGCTTCTCGGGGTCGCGGCTGGTCTTGGTCTGCCAGCTCTTACCTAGGAGCCCACCGGGGTTCTTCGACGCGTTCTTTGCGGGTGCACTCTGCGTCGGGATAGATGTGGTGGGGAGGACGTGGAAGCCGCCTTCGGAGAGGAGGTTCGCTGCGTCGAGGAGTGTGAGGTCCGGGGCGGTAAGTCCGGAGTCAATGCGTAGGGGCTGCCGGGCGTTCGATGCTTCGGGATCTTCGCTGGCGGTGTTGACGCTCTCGGGGTGGAGGGCGCTGGAACTGATCGTCGTATCGGTCACAGGTGTGCCTTTCAGGTGTCGTATCGGTCTCCTTTCCCGCTCCGGCTAGTGCGGGTCGATGGTGGGTGGTGCCGTGGTGGGTGGTGCGTGTTGCTGACGGTCTAGTAGCTGCCGCCGGACTTGGTGTTGTGGAAGCGCTGTTCGTTGTAGTCGCGGAGGTCACCGAGCCGGTAAACGATGCGGCGTGCGCGTAACGAGCTGAGTGGGCCGCGGTCGTCGCCGCGCATGTTCCGCATGTACGGGACGGTGTGCCCGACGTATCGGGCGGCGACGTGGAGGTGGACAAGCGCGTCATCGGGGGTGTCGGGAGTGACGGTGTCGATGTCGGTGATGACGCCATGAGAGTGGGCGACAGGGGTAGCGGTCACGTTGATTCTCTTTTCTGATTGCCGACGGGATGTCACAGTTCTATACGTCCCTCGACGGTCCGTCAACACGACCCAAGCACCCACATAAAGTTGCGCTAATGATGGACAACACCGCAGGTCAACGGCATTTGCGCTAATCCTGGTCAACCAGTCACACCACTTATAGCCCCACCTGCGGAAACGTTATTTGATAATTGTCTTGGACCGCAGTCAGTCCAGCGGTCAGTAGGTTAATATCCGTCTGTGAGCCAATATGAACCCACTCCCCCACACACCCGCAAACCAACCCGCCGCAACGTCCGATCCGGGATCGTCGACCGGTGGTACTCCCACCTGACACTCAAAGACGCCGCCGGCAACCCCATCCTCGACAGCAACGGCCGCGAACAACGCGCCCCCACTACGCGACACGGCAAAGGCATGCGCTGGCAAGCCCGCTTCGTCACACGCGACGGCCGTGAGGTCGGCAAGTCATTCGCCAAGAGAGCGGACGCGCAACGCTGGTTGGACAGTCAAACCGCCGACGTGACACGCGGCGAGTTCATCCACGGCGAGCGCCAAGCCATGACAGTGGGCGAGGTAGCCGCCACATGGAAAGCGCACATCGAGCAGCTGAAGCCCTCTACCCGTGCCGGGTACCTCAACCGCTGGACCACCCACGTCGAACCACGATGGGGGAACGTGCGTCTCGCCGACGTCGAGCACGCCGCCATCGTTCAGTGGGTCGCCGAACTGCGGCAGGCCGGACAGTCCCCCTCGTCGATCGCCGCATGCTGGGGCGTCCTCAATCAAGTACTCAAGGTCGCCACACGCGACGGACGACTACTCCGCAACCCTGCTACCGATGTACGACTCCCCAAAACAACCCACGCCGAGCACAACGACCTACGCATCATCACCCTCGCTGACCTACGAACCCTCGCTCGCAAAGCAGAAGGCGCGGAAGTCGGGCAGAACGGGACGATGATTCTCACGCTCGGTCTCGTAGGACTGCGATTCGGGGAGCTGGCCGGACTCCGCATAGGAGACATCGAGTTCACCAAACGCACCATGCGGATCTCCCGCAATGTCACCGAGGTGGACGGCCACCTACATATCGGCTCACCCAAGTCCGGTAAACCCCGCACAGTGACCTTCCCGAAGTCCCTCACCGAGCGACTGCATGTCCAGGCGGCCGGACGCCCCACCGACGCCTACCTGTTTCCACAGGGTGGCCTCGACGCCTCCGGTACGTCGCAACCCATCCGACGCACGAACTGGGCCAAACGAGTGTTTACCCCTGCCGTCGATAAGGCCGGACTGCGTCCGCTCACGGTCCACGACTTACGGCACTGCTACGCCGCATCGACACTCTCCGCGGGAGCCAGCGTCTACGTCGTGCAACGGCAGCTCGGCCACGCCCGCCCGTCGATCACTCTCGACATTTACGGGTACCTGTTCGAAGAGGACCTCAACTCGGCAGCCGACCGGCTCGACGCAGCGATCGAGGCACTCGACAGAGCTGAGGAGACAGGGCAAGCTGACAGCGACGACGTCGACGCCTCAGCGGACGTTTCCGAGACCGCACAAGCTACGGTCTGAACACCTAGAAATAAGCCCCAGTGGAATCCCTGCGGTCTCACTGCGGTCCCGAGGGGCTCGGAACGCAAACAACAGGTCTCAAAAAGCTTCTTGAACTGCACTAACACTGGTGGGCGCGGAGGGTTTCGAACCCCCGACCGCTGGTGTGTAAAACCAGAGCTCTACCACTGAGCTACACGCCCGAAAATCGGCAACCGGAGGCTGCCGATTTCACCTCAGGACTTTAGCGCGGCGAGCGCCCGGACCCAAGCCTGCTGGTCACGGGGTTCTCCGGGTCCGTTTTCCTCTGCGAACTGCACGACGCCCGCCTTGTCGATCACGAACGTTCCGCGGTTCGCGAAGCCGAGCTTGTCGTTGAACACGCCGTACGCCTGGGCCACCTCACCGTGCGGCCAGAAATCCGACAGCAGCGGGAAGGTGTAACCCTGCTCTGCGGACCAGATCTTGTGGGTCGGGGATGCACCCACCGACACGGCGAGGATCGCGGTGCCGTCGTTCTCGAAGGTCGGCAGGTCGTCGCGCACGGCGCACAGCTCGCCCTGGCACACACCGGTGAACGCAAGTGGGTAGAACACCAGCAGCACGTTCTTGACGCCCCGGAAGCTCGACAGGGTCACTTCCTGATTGTTCTGGTCCTTCAGAGTGAAATCGGGCGCTTCGGCGCCCACGGCGATCGCCATCGAAGGGTTTCCTTTATTCGGAGGAGGTGTCGGCTCAGCGACGCGGACGGCCGGTCTTCGGCTGCACCAGCCGGCTGCCGATCCAGTCGCCGAGATTGGTCGCCGAGGTCTGCGTCAGGCCTGCGGTGGTCGCCGATTCGGCGATCTCACTGGGCTCGACGTGGTCGGGGCGTCCCGTCTTGGGAGTCAGAACCCAGACGACGCCGTCCTCCGCGAGCGGGCTCACGACGTCCATCAAGGTGTCCACGAGGTCACCGTCGCTCTCTCGCCACCACAGCAGCACGGTGTCGACGACCTCGTCGGAGTCCTCGTCGAGCAGCTCCGTACCGGTGACCTCCTCGATCGCTGCACGCAACTCCTCGTCGGTGTCCTCGTCCCAGCCGAGTTCTTGCACCACGTGGTCGTGCTTGATACCGAGCTTCGAAACACTGTTCTTGGCATCCGCCGCCGCGACCACGGTGGGTCCTCCTCAAGATTGTGGCCGCGGAGCTTCCGCGTACCGGTGTGACGTTCGATTGATCAAAGCGAACATGGTCGGGCGCCTGAACGCAACCCGAAACGCTGCGATTCCGCCGAGAATCTTCTGGATCGACGCTACGCGCCCTCCATCGAAGCAGTCCACCGGGCTGCCATGAAGGTCGATCGGAGGGGTGAACAGTGCCACATCGAGCACGATAGGGGAAGATGAGGGGTGCATCATGTTCAGATGTCGATGAGTCGGCTCCCACAAGAGCCGACCAACGGAGTGGGCGCTACACCTACGCGCCCCACCACGATGAGGAGCTGACGTTGACAGACCTGATCCACGGCCCCGAAGCCCGAGCGAACGCCGCCACACCGGGCGTTTCGGGTACGGGCCCCTCGACCGAAAACCAGGCGCCCACCACAGGGAACCGGGTTCGGGTCATCCGCGAGGGCGTGGCTTCCTACCTGCCGGACATCGACCCGGCGGAAACCTCCGAGTGGCTCGAGTCCTTCGACGGAATGCTCGAGGCCGCGGGGCCGTCGCGGGCCCGTTACCTGATGTTGCGCATGCTCGAGCGCGCCGGCGAGCGCCACGTGTCGATTCCGGCATTGACCTCCACCGACTACGTCAACACCATTCCCACCGAGAGCGAACCGTGGTTCCCCGGTGACGAAGAGGTCGAGCGCCGCTTCCGCGCCTACATTCGCTGGAACGCCGCGATCATGGTGACCCGCGCGCAGCGCCCCGGTATCGGGGTCGGTGGCCACATCTCCACCTACGCCTCGTCCGCCGCCCTGTACGAAGTCGGTTTCAACCACTTCTTCCGCGGCAAGGACCACCCCGGTGGCGGCGACCAGATCTTCATCCAGGGCCACGCCTCGCCCGGCATCTACGCACGCGCCTTCCTCGAGGGTCGTATCCCCGCCGAGCAACTCGACGGTTTCCGTCAGGAGCACAGCCACCTGAACCAGGGCGGCGCCCTGCCGTCGTACCCGCACCCTCGACTGCTCCCCGACTTCTGGGAGTTCCCGACGGTGTCGATGGGCCTCGGCCCGATGAACGCCATCTACCAGGCACGTTTCAATCATTACCTGGAAGATCGCGGCATCAAGGACACCTCGAAGCAACATGTGTGGGCGTTCCTCGGCGACGGCGAGATGGACGAACCCGAATCGCGTGGCCTCGCGCATGTCGCCGCGACCGAGGGTCTCGACAATCTCACCTTCGTCGTCAACTGCAACCTGCAGCGTCTCGACGGTCCGGTGCGCGGCAACGGCAAGATCATCCAGGAACTGGAGTCGTTCTTCCGCGGTGCGGGCTGGAACGTCATCAAGGTCGTGTGGGGCCGCGAGTGGGATTCACTGCTGCATGCCGACAAGGACGGCGCGCTGGTCAATCTCATGAATGTCACCCCGGACGGCGACTACCAGACCTACAAGGCCAACGACGGCGCCTTCGTCCGCGAGCACTTCTTC
The DNA here is from genome assembly GCF_042729855.1 of Rhodococcus sp. NPDC060090. NCBI lineage: Bacteria > Bacillati > Actinomycetota > Actinomycetes > Mycobacteriales > Nocardiaceae > Rhodococcus > Rhodococcus sp. NPDC060090. Next base: position 50,568 of record NZ_JBHWXB010000006.1, read on the forward strand.
GGGCGCGATCCACGCACCAAGGAACTGGTCAAGCACCTCAGCGACCAGCAGATCTGGAACCTCAAGCGCGGCGGGCACGACTACCGCAAGATCCACGCCGCGTACAAGGCCGCGCTGGAGCACAAGGGTCAGCCGACGGTGATCCTCGCCCACACCATCAAGGGCTACACGCTCGGCAAGCACTTCGAGGGCCGCAATGCGACCCACCAGATGAAGAAGCTCACCCTCGAAGACCTGAAGTACTTCCGCGACGTGCAGCGCATCCCCATTTCCGACGCGGAACTGGAGAAGGATCCGACGGCACCGCCGTATTACCATCCGGGTTTCGACGCACCCGAGATCGAGTACATGCTCGAGCGTCGTCGGAACCTCGGCGGGTTCATCCCCGAGCGACGTACGAATGCGGCACCGTTGAAGCAGCCCGAAGCCAAGACGTACGACGTGGTCCGCAAGGGCTCCGGCAAGCAGCAGGTTGCCACCACCATGGCGGTCGTGCGCGTGCTCAAGGAGCTTCTTCGCGACAAGGAGATCGGCAAGCGCATCGTGCCTATCATCCCGGACGAGGCCCGTACGTTCGGTATGGACTCGTGGTTCCCGTCGCTGAAGATCTACAACCGCAACGGTCAGCTGTACACGTCTGTGGACGCGGATCTCATGCTCGCCTACAAGGAGAGCGAGATCGGCCAGATCTTGCACGAGGGCATCAACGAGGCCGGATCGACGGCGTCGTTCACCGCGGTCGGAACCTCGTACGCGACGCACGGCGAGCCGATGATCCCGGTGTACATCTTCTACTCGATGTTCGGCTTCCAGCGCACCGGCGACGGTCTGTGGGCAGCGGCCGACCAGATGGCTCGCGGGTTCGTGCTCGGCGCCACCGCCGGACGCACCACGCTCACTGGTGAAGGCCTGCAGCACGCCGATGGGCACTCGCTGCTTCTCGCCTCCACCAACCCGGCAGCCGTGACGTACGACCCTGCGTTCTCGTACGAGATCGCCCACATCATGCGCGACGGCTTGCGCCGCATGTACGGCGGCACGATGGCGTCTGACGGAACGCTCGAGCCGGGCTTCGGTGGCGAGAACATCTTCTACTACATCACCATCTACAACGAGCCGTACACACAGCCGGCCGAGCCCGAGAACCTCGACGTCGAGGGCTTGCTCAAGGGCATCTACCTTTACCAGCGTGGCGCAGAATCGGGCCCGAAGGCGCAGATCCTCACTTCGGGCGTGATCATGCCCGAAGCGCTGCGTGCCCAGCAGATCCTCGCCGACGAGTGGGGCGTCTCGGCCGACGTGTGGTCGGTGACCTCGTGGGGTGAACTCCGCCGCGAAGGTATCGAGTGCGACCGCCAGGCCCTGCTCAACCCCGGCCAGGACCCCGCAGTCCCGTACGTGCAGCGGGTGCTCGACGACGCGGCAGGCCCGTTCATAGCGGTGTCCGACTGGATGCGTGCGGTGCCCGACCAGATCCGCCAGTGGGTGCCGGGCGACTACACCGTGCTCGGGGCCGACGGGTTCGGGTTCTCCGATACCCGCCCCGCAGCGCGTCGTGTGTTCAACATCGACGCGGAGTCGACGGTCGTCGCGGTGCTCGCAGCGCTCGGCCGCGAAGGTGCGATCGACGCGGCTCGCGCGGTCGAGGCAGCGGCGAAGTACCGGATCGACGATGTCACGGCCGCTGGGGCGCCGACCTCGGATCCGGGCGTGGCCTGACGCCCACTCGTTTCCCGTCACTCGAGCATCGGTGAACCTATCCGGACTCTGTCCGGGTAGGTTCACCGCATGGTCGACGAGCGGGAACCGCGCCGGGTGACGCGTACATCGGGCGCCTTCACTGGACGTCCGATGCCACCGCAACGCCCGGAACCGGCACCGCTGCCCGATGCTCTGTTGCGGCGCGTCAAGCAGTTCTCGGGGCGTATGTCCACCGAGGCCGTGCACGTCATGCAGGAACAGTTGCCGTTCTTCGCAGACCTCGACGCGTCGCAGCGTTCGAATGTTCAGTTGATCATCCAGACGTCGGTGGTCGATTTCCTCGAATGGGTGCGCAACCCCGACAGCGACATCACGTTCAGCCTCGACGCCTTCCAGGCCATTCCGCAGGATCTGGCGCGGAAGCTCACCTTCCGGCAGACCGTCGACATGGTTCGTGCAGCCATGGAGTTCTTCGAACAGTGGCTGCCGGCGCTCGCCCGCAACGAGGAACAACTCATCGCCCTGACCGAGGCAATTCTCCGGTACGGCCGTGAGCTGGGGTTCGCGGCTGCCTCGGTGTACGCGAGCGCCGCGGAGTCGCGGGGCGCCTGGGACACCCGCCTCGAGGCACTGGTGGTCGACGCGGTGGTCCGCGGGGACACAGGATCCGACATGCAGTCCCGTGCCGCCACCCTCAACTGGGATGCGACCGCACCTGCCACCGTCCTCATCGGCTCTCCCCCGCCCGAGGAAGGCGTGTCCGCGGTGACGACGGTGCATACGATCGCCCGGGCACACGGCCGCGCGGCATTGGCGGTCGTGCAGGGCGAGCATCTGGTGATGGTGGTCAGCGGGGAGCTCCACGGCGGTCCGGAGGCCGTCGCGTTCCGGAACGAGCTCATGTACAGCTTCTCGGGCCGTCCCGTCGTCATCGGCCCGACCACACCGACGCTCGCGTCGGCACACGCGTCGGCGGTCGAGGCGATGGCTGGAATGGAGGCCGTGGTCGGCTGGCCGGGTGCTCCTCGTCCGGTGCACGCGACCGAGTTGCTACCCGAACGTGCGCTCCTGGGGGATCCGGGGGCGATCACGGCGCTCGAGGACGAAGTCGTGGCACCCCTCGCCGCCGCCGGTTCGTCCCTTTCCGACACGTTGGACGCCTACCTCGACAGTGGGGGTGCTGTCGAGTCCTGCTCCCGAAAGCTGTTTGTTCATCCAAATACCGTCCGGTACAGATTGAGGCGAATCACCGAGGTAACAGGTCGGGACCCGACAAATCCGCGTGATGCGTACGTGCTCCGAGTCGCGGCAACCGTAGGTCGACTGGCACAAAGTCATAACGAACTAAGATCGCCCACACCACCAGTCACACGATTCACATTCCGAGAACAGGACACGTAACGGTTACGGGCGAGCTTCCGATGGAGAACGCCGACGTGGGAATTTGTAGGAACCCTACAAATCCTGCTCTCACCTTTCATTCCCACCGACATCTCGGAGGAGTGCCTTCAGGGTGTTCTCTGATCATCGTGATTTCGCTGCTTTCCCCGGGTCAGGGGTCTCAGACACCAGGAATGCTGGCTCCGTGGTTGGAGCAGGCCGGCGCTCGTGATCGAATCGAGCTCTGGTCGAAAGCGTCGGGGCTCGATCTCGAACGGCTCGGCACCACCGCCACCGCCGAGGAGATCACCGACACCGCCGTGACCCAACCGCTCGTCGTTGCCACGGCGCTGCTGGCATTCGAGGCGCTCGAAGCTCGTGGCCTGATCGCTGCGGACACGATCTCGGCCGGCCATTCGGTCGGTGAACTCGCCGCCGCCGCCGTTGCAGGGGTCATCACCGCCGACGAGGCCGTCTCCCTCGCCGCGATCCGTGGCGCCGAAATGGCCAAGGCATGCGCTCTCGAACCGACCGGGATGTCCGCCGTCCTCGGCGGCGCCGAGGACGAGGTGCTCGCCCGGCTCGGAGAGCTCGACCTGACACCTGCCAACATGAACGCGGCAGGCCAGATCGTCGCTGCAGGACGCCTCGATGCGCTCGAAGAACTCGCAGCGAACCCGCCCGCGAAGGCACGCATCCGGTCGCTTCCGGTCGCCGGTGCCTTCCACACACGGTTCATGGCCCCGGCACAGGACGCCGTCACCGCAGCAGCGGCGAAGATCACACCCAGTGATCCGACGCGCCCTCTGCTGTCCAACTTCGACGGTGCACTCGCCACCTCCGGGGCCGACGCCCTCGAACGGATCGCAGCACAGGTCACCCGACCTGTCCGCTGGGACCTGTGCACTGCCTACCTGAAGTCCGCCCAGGTGTCCGCCGTGGTGGAATTGCCTCCGGCAGGAACGCTGGTGGGTATCGCCAAGCGCGAGATGCGCGGCACCCCCAACACCGCGCTCAAGACCCCTGAGGACATCGACACATTGGCCGAAACGCTGGTTCTCGGTTAGGTTGCTGCGCGCGCCGTGCGCAGTACGGGCACCTCAAGAACTCCGGGACATCCCGGGCACCGGGACGGACATCCGTACGGACCGGTTTCACACGACACAGTCGACAAACCCCAGAAGGGAGCCACGCAGTGGCCGCCACCCAGGAAGAAATCATCACCGGTCTCGCTGAGATCATCGAAGAGGTCACCGGTATTGAGCCCTCCGAGGTGACCATCGAGAAGTCCTTCGTTGACGACCTCGACATCGACTCGCTCTCGATGGTCGAGATCGCTGTCCAGACCGAAGACAAGTACGGCGTGAAGATCCCCGACGAGGATCTCGCCAGCCTGCGCACCGTCGGTGACGCTGTCTCGTACATCCAGAAGCTCGAGGCCGAGGGCGTTCAGGCCACCAACGACGGCGAATGAGCACAGCCGTGACCTCCCCTTCTCCTCGGACTCTACGAAACGTCGTCGTCACGGCTCTCGCGACCACGACGTCGATCGCAGGTGATGTGGATGCCACATGGAAGGGACTCCTCGCCGGCGAGAGCGGGATCGGCACCCTCAGTGGATTCGTCGACGAGTTCGACCTTCCCGTCCGCATCGGCGGCACGCTGAAGGTCGACCCCGACGAGTCGCTGTCGCGGGTCGAGATCCGGCGGATGAGTTTCGTCGAACGGCTCGCACTGACGCTGTCCCGCACGGTCTGGTCGAACGCCGGTAGCCCGGAGGTCGACCAGGACCGTCTCGGTGTCGTCATCGGCACCGGACTCGGCGGCGGCGATGCCCTCATCGACGCCGTCGACAAGCTTCGCGACGGCGGATACCGCAAGGTGTCGCCGTTCGTGGTGCAGATGGTCATGCCCAATGGCCCGGCGGCCACGGTCGGCCTCGAACTCGGTGCTCGTGCAGGGGTCCTGACACCTGTCTCGGCATGCTCGTCCGGATCCGAGGCCATCGCGAACGCCCACCGGATGATCGCCATGGGCGACGCCGACATCGTCGTCACCGGCGGCGTCGAGGGACGACTCGATGCGGTTGCCACCGCCAGCTTCGCGATGATGCGCGCGCTGAGCACCCGCAACGACGACCCTCAGGGCGCATCCCGTCCCTTCGACAAGGACCGCGACGGATTCGTCTTCGGCGAAGCCGGCGCACTGATGGTCCTCGAATCGGAGGAGCACGCGAAGGCCCGGGGCGCGACGATTCACGCTCGCGTACTCGGCTCCGGTATCACCTCGGACGGGTTCCACATCGTGGCCCCCGATCCGAACGGTACGGGCGCTGCCCGTGCGATGACCCGGGCGATCGAAACCGCCGGGTTGTCCAAGTCCGACATCGGGCACGTCAACGCACATGCGACGGCTACCCCGATCGGAGACGTCGCCGAGGCCAAGGCCATCGGCGCAGCGGTGGGAAATCACGCCGCGATCTACGCACCGAAGTCCGCGCTCGGACATTCGATCGGCGCTGTCGGTGCGCTCGAGGCAGCACTCACGGTCCTGGCCCTGCGTGAGGGAGTCATCCCCCCCACGCTGAACCTCGAGAACCAGGATCCAGACATCGACCTGGATGTGGTCCACGGCGAGCCGCGCTATGGACAGATCGATTTCGCGTTGAACAACTCGTTCGGTTTCGGTGGGCACAACGTTGCCCTCGCGTTCGGTCGGGCCTGACCCGACCGGCTTACGCCGCGCACGCGGTGGAGGTTCCCCCTCGGAGCCTCCACCGCACCACACCACCGCGTTTCGCCCGAGGAGCACCCGATGACAATTCTGGATCCGGCCACGCAGCGCGACAGCGCAGTGGACCCACGTGATCCGCTGGCCCGCCTCGAGAAGCTGTTCGATCCGGGCTCGGTGGAGCTGCTCCATCCACGCGACAACTCCGGCGTCCTTGCCGCGATCGGTCGCATCGACGGTGTCCGCACCGTCGCCTACTGCTCCGACGCGACCGTCATGGGCGGTGCGATGGGCGTCGAAGGGTGCCGGCACATCGTCGACGCCATCGACAACGCGATCGACAACGAACATCCGATCGTCGGCCTGTTCCATTCCGGCGGCGCGCGCCTCGCCGAAGGAGTCGAGGCGCTCCACGCGGTCGGCCTCGTCTTCGAGGCAATGGTCCGCGCATCGGGATACATCCCTCAGATTTCCGTCGTCCTCGGATTCGCCGCGGGCGGCGCCGCGTACGGTCCTGCTCTCACCGACATCGTCATCATGGCTCCGGAAGGCCGCGTGTTCGTCACCGGTCCCGACGTGGTGCGGAGCGTCACCGGTGAGCAGGTCGACATGGAGTCGCTCGGCGGGCCCGACACCCATACCAAGAAGTCCGGTGTCGCACACATAGCGGCACACGATCAGGAGGATGCGCTCTATCGCGCGCGCCGCCTGGTGTCGATGCTCACGGAGCAGGGCGAGTTCGATGTTGCTGCCGCCGAACTCGGCGACACCGATCTCCGTGCATTGATGCCCGAGTCCGCGCGTCGCGCCTACGATGTGCGTCCGATCGTCCACGAACTGCTCGACAATGTCGACGGCGAATCGAGTTTCGAAGAACTCCAGGGCGGCTGGGCGCGCAGCGTCGTCACAGGCTTCGGACGACTCGGGGGCCGCACGGTCGGTGTCATCGCCAACAATCCGCTGCGTCTCGGCGGCTGCCTCAATTCCGAGAGCGCCGAGAAGTCGGCCCGGTTCGTGCGCATGTGCAATGCGTTCGGCGTGCCGCTCGTGGTGGTCGTCGATGTTCCCGGTTATCTGCCCGGCGTGAGCCAGGAATGGAACGGAGTCGTGCGGCGCGGTGCCAAACTTCTGCACGCTTTCGCCGAGGCCACGGTGCCGCGCGTGACACTTGTGACCCGCAAGATCTACGGCGGCGCCTACATCGCCATGAACTCGCGTGCACTGGGCGCAACCGCAGTGTTCGCGTGGCCCGAGTCGGAGGTGGCTGTCATGGGCGCCAAGGCTGCCGTGGGCATCCTGCACAAGAAGGCGCTCGCCGCCGCACCGGACGACGAACGCGAAGCGTTCCACGATCGCCTGGCGGCCGAACACGAAGCTCTCGCAGGCGGTGTCGGCCGGGCCATGACGATCGGCGTGGTCGACGAGATGATCGAGCCGTCGAAGACTCGCAGCACGCTTGCGGCAGCCTTGGCAGCAGCACCGGCGCGCCGCGGTCGGCACAAGAACATTCCGCTGTAGTTCCGCTGACGAACCTCGGTCACCCGACGTCGCGGCGAAGCCAGGTCACCTGCGCACCGTCGTCTCCGCTTCGGTAGGGCTCGAGTTCGTCGTCCCATGCCGTTCCGAGTGAACGGTGCATTTCGCCCTCGACATCGGCCGAGGCGAGCATCGCGCGCAGGCGCATCTCGCCGATCACGACATCGCCGTTCGCGCTGGTGTTACCGCGCCACAGTCCCAAATGAGGAACATAGCTGTACCGCTCACCGTCGACGCCTTCGCTCGGGTTCTCGGTGATCTCGAACCTGAGCATGGGCCAGACCCGCAGCGCTTCGACCAACCGCGCCGCGGTACCGACCGGACCGATCCAGTCCACTGCGGTGCGCAGCAGACCTGCGCCGGCGGGCTGCCCCGTCCACGTCAGATCGGGGCGGCTCTCCAGTGTGGACGCCAGCGCCCACTCGATGTGCGGACACACCGCAGCCGGCGACGAATGGACGTAGACCACCCCGGTCGTCGCATCCGCGAACTGGTTAGATGCGCGCATACATTCATCTCCGATCTGACGAGGACGTCTTCCCCAACGACCTCTTCAACAAAGGCGACGCGATGCGACTATCCGATAGTGTGCCGGTGTTGCGCGTGTTTCGCTAGCGAACGGCAGAGGTTTTTGTGATTTCACCCAGAACGGCGTCGTTGAACTCCGACCACAGCGGTTTCGCCCAGTCACCGAATGCCCGATTTGTGAGGACTACGCAGGCGGTTTCGATTTCGGGATCGACCCAGATAAATGTTCCGGATTGACCGAAATGACCGAAAGTCCGAGGGGAATTCCCCGTCCCGGTCCAATGCGGATTCTTTTCCCCTCGCAGTTCGACACCGAGACCCCACTCGTTCGGTTTGAACATTCCGTATCCGGGCACGATTCCGTTCAATCCGGGAAACTGCACCCGGGTCGCCTCGTCGAAGGTTTCGCGCGACACCAGGACGGGATCCAACAGCTCCGCGGCGAAGCGGGTCAGGTCCTGTGTCGACGAGCTCGCGCCGTGGCCTGCGGACCCCGACAAAGTCGACGCCCGCATCCCGAGCGGTTCGAACACTGCTTGGTGAAGATACTCGGCGAAGCCGATACCGGTCTCGGCCTCGACCAGCTCCGCGAGCACCTCGAATCCGGCGCTCGAGTAGATGCGCTTGCGCTCCGGTTCGCTCTGGACGGTCCGGTCTCCGAACGCCAGCCCTGACGCATGCGCGAGCAGGTGACGCACCGTCGACCCTGGCGGGCCCGCGGGCTGGTCGAGTTCGACGGCGCCCTCTTCGACTGCGACGAGCAGCGCGTAGGCGACCAGAGGCTTGGTCACGGATGCGAGGGGATACACCTCGGCGAGATCGCCCACGGATCCCACAACGCCGCCGTCGCGGGTGAGAACCGCGCCGGCGGCGTGATCGACGGGCCAGTCGGAGATCAGAGAGAGGCTGCGCACCAGAACAGACTAGGGCAACCGATCAGCCTGCGAGATCGCCCACACAGACGTGCCTCGTCACCAGTCGGCTTCGGTGTACCGGATGACGCCGCGGATGTTCTTGCCGTCGAGCATGTCCTTGTAACCGTCGTTGAGCTGCTCGAGGTTGTACGTGCGCGTGACCATGTCGGCGAGGTTGAGCTGACCGGACCGGTACAGGTCCAGCAGGTTCGGGATGTCGACGCGCGCATTGCACCCGCCGAAGATGTTCCCCTTGAGATCCTTCTGCAGCATGGCGAAGAGGAACGAGTTCAGCTTGACGTCCATGTCGGCCATGAATCCCATCGCGGTGACGACACACTTGCCGCCCTTCGCCGTGAGGGTGAGCGACGGATCGACCAGATCACCGGTCATTTCGCCGACCGTGATGATCGTCTTCTGGCACATCTTGCCCCACGTGATCTCCATGATCGGCACGATCGCCTCTTCGATCGAGGCGTACGTGTGGGTGGCGCCGAACTTCAGGGCCTGCTCGCGCTTCCACGGCACCGGGTCGATCGCGAACACGTGGCGGGCGCCGGAAGCGACCGCGCCCTGAAGGGCGCTCATTCCGACGCCGCCGATACCGATGACCGCGACCGAATCCCCCGCCTTCACGTCCGCGATATGGGTCGCGGATCCCCAGCCCGTGGGTACGCCGCAACCCACGAGTGCCGCGAGTTCGAACGGGATGTCCTTGCCGATCTTGACGACCTGGCTCTGATTGACAGTCATGTAGGGAGAGAAGGTGCCGAGCAGGCACATCGGGATGACGTTCTCGCCGCGCGCCTGGATGCGGTAGCTGCCGTCCGAGATCGACTGGCCGCTGAGCAGTCCCGCGCCGAGGTCACACAGGTTCGACTGTCCGGACGCGCACGACGGACACCGGCCACACGCCGGAATGAACGACAGGACGACGTGGTCGCCCACCTCGAATCCGACCACACCGTCGCCGACCTTGGTGATGACACCCGATCCCTCGTGACCACCCATCACCGGATAGGACGGCATCGGAGTCGCGCCGGTGACGATGTGGTGGTCCGAGTGGCACATACCGGCGGCTTCCATGCGGATCTGCACTTCCCCCGCGATCGGATCGCCGAGTTCGATCTCCTCGACCGACCACGCCTCGTTGAGCCCCCACAGCAGTGCACCCTTGGTCTTCATCTGGCTACGCCCTCCATCACATTGCAGCTTGTGCAGGTGACACTAGCCACAAATCAGGAAAATTGGAACAGGTTCTACCAGAATTCTCTGCTACTCCACATCCCGCAGATGATGGACGTGCTCGTGGGGGAAATACAGGGCGAGAGCGCCGGCGGTGAACCTCGCACCGTCACCTCGCCGGCCGGTCCGTGAGTGCAATTCCGCCGCTTCCGGATCGAATCCACACTCGGGACACGCACGCTCGACCACCCGGGTTCAGTCTTTGTCTTCCACTCGGATCACCATGCGTCCATGGCAGGTGCCGATCCGAACAGCACACTCTCATTGTAGAGAATGGCATTTCCGTCTAACGTGAACACCATGCCGGTATGCGGCAGGAAGCGACGCGACGGCATCGGACAATGGAGGACGACATATGACGACGAAGGCGCTCGCGCCCGAGGTATCCACATGGCCGGCGGAGGATCCGCAGCTGATCGGCAGTCACTGCGGCGACTGTTCGGCGACCACGTGGCCACAGCAGTCCCGGTGCCCCCGCTGCAGCGGGGCCGACGTCTCCGAACTGCTGCTCCCCCGCCGCGGCACCCTCGTGGCATGGACGACGCAGGGATTCGTTCCCAAGCAGCCCTACGCGGGAAGTGAGACCGCCGAGAATTTCGAACCGTTCGCCTTCGGACTCGTCCAGTTGGGCGATGTGGTTCGCGTCGAGGCCCGTCTCACCGAGAACGATCCGGAGAAGCTGAAGCCCGGCATGGAACTCGAACTCACCTTCGTGCCCTTCTACACGGACGACGAGGGAACCGACATCGTCACGTGGGCATTCGCGCCGATCTGATCCACCTACACCTGATCGAGGAGTCCTAGAACTATGAACGACGTTGCCATCATCGGTGTGGGCCTTCACCCGTTCGGCAGATTCGGCGCCAAGTCGGCCATCGAGATGGCCGCCGACGCGATCCAGCTCGCACTCGAAGACTCGGGCGTGGCGTGGAAAGACATCCAATTCGGCATCGGCGGCAGCTACGAGGTGGACAACACCGACGCCGTCACCCGTTTGGTGGGCCTGACCGGCATTCCGTTCACCAACGTGTTCAACGCGTGTGCCACATCTGCCAGCGCGATCGAGCAGACCGCCGACGGTATCCGCTCCGGCAAATACGACATCGGTATCGCCGTCGGCACCGACAAGCACCCCCGCGGCGCCTTCACCGCAGACCCGGCGATGCTCGGCCTCCCGGGCTGGTACGCCGAGAACGGGCAGTTCGTCACGACCAAGTTCTTCGGCATGAAGGCCAACCGGTACGTGATCGACCACGACATCTCGCACGAGACGTTGGCCCGTGTCGCGGCGAAGAACTTCCGGAACGGCGGCAAGAACCCGAAGGCGTTCCGCCGCACCGAGTTCAGCATCGAGGAGATCCTCTCGTCACCGATGCTGAACTACCCGTTGACCGCCAAGATGTTCTGTGCCCCGGACGAGGGCGCGGCAGCGGTCATCATGTGCCGTGGCGATCTCGCCGCGAAGTTCTCGTCGAACAAGCCCGTATACCTGCGGTCGACGGCGATCCGCACCCGCACGTACGGCGCCTACGAAGTCCACGCGACATGGGCGGCGACCGAAGAGGACGTCTCCCCCACCGTGTATGCAGCGAAGGCCGCGTACGAGGCCGCGGGCATCGGTCCCGAGGACGTCGACGTCGCACAGTTGCAGGACACCGACGCAGGCGCCGAGGTCATCCACATGGCCGAGACCGGCCTGTGCGCCGACGGCGACCAGGAGAAGCTGATCGCCGAGGGCGCCACCGAGATCGGCGGCTCGCTGCCCGTGAACACAGACGGCGGCCTCATCGCCAACGGTGAACCCATTGGCGCGTCGGGTATCCGCCAGGTGCACGAGCTCGTCCACCAGCTCCGCGGCACCGCCGGCGAACGTCAGGTTCCCGGCAATCCGCGCGTCGGCCTCGCACAGGTCTACGGCGCACCGGGCACTGCGGCGGCGTCGATCCTGTCACTCTGATCACCGACGTCCGCTTCGATCGGCAACGAGGAGTCACCCACGGAACACCGTGGGTGACTCCTCGCTCACCCGATGACGAACACCGATTCGGTGCGGGTAGTATTCGGACATCACAAGGGTCGATGCCGGGGGGACGACTCAGCAGCATCCCGGATGTCGAAGGACCCCCTCATGAATCGATCCTCCTTGTCTCGCCGCGTGCATCGCACGATCGCCGCACTCGCTGTCGCCGCGGCTGCTGCGTCGCTGGCCGGTGCAGGTAGCGCCGCCGCGACTCCCGCACCCTCCACCGCGTACGTCGATAGCGTGACTCCGATCAGCGAGCAGCGTTGGAGGGTCGACGTGTATTCGCCCGCAATGGATACCGTCGTCCCGCTGGATGTACTCCGACCCGCCGACGACAGCGCACCGCGACCGGTTCTCTACGCCCTGGGTGGGGCGGGCGTCGGAGTCATCGAGGGCACCGGCTGGATCGAGAGCAGCAACATCGCCGAGTTCTACTCCGACAAGAACGTCAATGTCGTCATTCCGGCTACCGGCAATTTCAGCTATTTCACCGACTGGGCCGAGGACGATCCTGTGCTCGGGCGCAACAAGTGGGAGACGTTCCTGACCCGGGAATTGCCGCCGGTGATCGACGCCGAATTGGGAGCGAACGGCGTCCAGTCCATTTTGGGGATGTCGATGAGCGCCGGATCCGCCCTGGATCTGGCGATCCGGAGCGGCGATCTGTATTCAGGTGTCGCGGCCTTCAGCGGATGTGTGCGCACCAGCGACACCATCGGGCGGCAGTACGTGAAGCTGGTGGTGGAACGTCGAGGTAAGGGAAACGCCGACAACATGTGGGGGCCGGCCGGCGATCCCCGTTGGGCCGAACACGACGTCTATCTCAACGCTGAGGGCCTGCGCGGCAAGGAGCTCTATCTCGCGAGCCGCAACGGCCTGCCCGGCGTATACGACGTTCCCGGACAGGAGCGCGCTGCAGGCGAGTCGTTCAACACTCAGATCGTGGTCGGTGGAGCCATCGAGGCAGCAACCCAGATCTGCACCTCACAGCTGGTGAACCGACTCGACGAGCTGGGCATCCCGGTGACCGCAGATCTCGGATCTTCCGGCACCCATTCCTGGGGCTACTGGGAAGACGACCTGCGCAACTCGTGGCCGACTCTCGCCGCATCGATGGGTGTCGAAATCCGATAGTCATCGGAACCGCGAGCACTGTGGATCCTCTCGCTACTTGACCGCGATCGGATTGAGCGGAGATCCGACACCGCCCGGGATGTTGAGCGGGCACGCTACGAACATGCACTCGTACACGCCGTCCGCGGCACAGTCCTCGGCGAGTTCCTCGAAGTCGAACATCTCACCGAGGAGCAGGCCCATGTCGCGGAGTGCGAGCATGTGGAACGGAATCATCGGCCCGCCGGGATTCGCGCCGAGCGCCTCGACCGCGAGGTTGTCTGCGCACACTGCCGCAAGACCGTGGTCGCGGATCCATCGGGCGCACTCCCACGTGAGCCCCGGGGACCCACTGAGTGCGACGTCGGCGCCGCGTCGATGATGGGGATAGGTTCCCGTGCGCAACAGCATGATGTCGCCTTCGGACACGGTGATTCCGGTTTCTCCCAGTACAGCGTCGAGTATCTCCGGTGTAATCTGCGTGCCGGGCGAAAGGTAGTCGACGCCGAAGTGCCGCGGCACGTCGAACAGCACGCCGCGAGACACGACCCCCGCCACCAGGTTCTGGATCGAGCAGCGTTCAGCACCCCACGCGGTGACAGCGGTGTCGTGATGGAATCCGTTGTAGAGCAGATCGTCGTACCAGACGTGCGCGAGTGCATCGAAGTGTGTCGTCGAATGGGTCCCGAGGATCAGCATGTCTTCCGACGAACACACCTCGAGCACTTGACCTTTCGGCATGTCACCGCGATATCGAGTCATCGTATGGATCGGGTTGAAGCGCCCGCTGGTCCGGATGTCGTGCGGTCCGTGCTCGTCGGCGGGCATCGACAGCGAGAACGACGCCCCGCGCCGGACGGTCGCGGCAGCTTCCTGGACCTTCGCCGGCGTGAGGAGGTTGAGCGTGCCGCGCTGGTCGCCGTCACCCCAGCGACCCCAGTTGCTCAGTTCGCGCCCGACTTCGCGAACCCCGTCCATGTCGATCGTCGCCAACCCGACTCCCTCACTCTTCGCCAGAATGCAGATCCAGCACCAGGAGAACATAATTCTCCCAGCGGCTGCAGGCAAGCCTTCAGCGTCGCGAATTCGGTCCGAACAACTCCTCGAGTTGCTCGGCCATGTACGAAATCGCCGACCCCGACGCAGGCGTCGCCGGATAGGACAGGTTCCAGATGTGCGGTACGCCTTCGTGCACCTTCACGCGCACATCGACCCCGGCGTCCTCCGCCGTTCGCGTCAACAACAGTGCGTCGTCCCGCAACACCTCGGAATCACTGCACTGCACGACAAGTCGGGGTTGCCCTGTCCAGTCGCCGAGCACGGGAGATACCATCGGATCCTCCGCAGGATGACCCGACAGGTATGCGCCCGCCGCTTCTGTCGCCTGCTCGAGCGAGAATCGCTCATCGGTGCGCCTGTTCTCGCGGTAGCTTCCGGCGATGTTCCGCAGATCTGCCCACGGCGAGAAGAGAAACGCGCCGGCGGGGCCCGGGATCTCGAGTTGCCGAAGGCGCAGCAACAGCGCAGCCGCCAGTCCACCGCCTGCAGAATCTCCCCACAGCCCGAGGCGCTCGCCGGGGATCATGCCCGCGACCCACCGATACGCCGTGACCGCGTCATCCATGGCTCCGGGGAACGCGCACTCGCCGGACAGTCGGTAGCCCACCGCGAACACCTGGATTTCGCACGCCGCCGCGATCCGGGCAACGCTGTCGGCGAACATCTGCGGTGAGCCCTTCCGGAAGCCGCCCCCGTGGAAATGCAGCAGAGCCGCATCCGGGCGGGCACCGGCCGGCCGCACTCGCAGGATCGGCACGGGCGCAGAATCGAGCGCCTCGATCTCGACGTCGAGACGCTCGTGGCTCGAAGAAACTTCGGTCATATCCGTCCTCGTTGTGGCATCGGTCAGAATGGCTCGGCCCAGTCATGGTTCGGCGCACGGCCACCGACCTGCCGCGTCAGCAGCTGAGCCGAAGCGATGACAGGCTGCGCAGCAGCCGGGATCGCCCTGCCTGTCATCTCACCGAGATGAAGAAGCGTGAGGCAGAACGCAACGCGCCCATCGGGATCGAATACCGGAACCGCAATATTTCCTACGTTGTACACGGCATCCGGCTCGAACTCCAGCACGGCATAGTCGGGCAGCCCTTCGAAGAACTGCTGCAGCAGCGATTCTCGCAGGTCGGCGTCGTTCGGGTGTTCCGCGAGTTTCCGAGACACCGACGGGCGGTCAGGACGCAGATCGTCGAGACCGATCGAGTATCCCCGCTGCCGCACCACCGGACCGTGGGAGCGGAGATAGTCGGCCACGCGTTCCTGCAGATCCTCGGGTAGTTCGGTGATCCACTCGCGCCCCTCGGCGGGCGGCATCCACGCCAGGAAGGGCTGGCCGATCGGCGGTTGCAGCGGTATTCGCTGCCCCGGCGCAAGCTCGACAGGTCGACCCGTAGGCCTCCCTTCCACCGCAATGCAGAGCACATCCTTGCCGACCTGGACAGTGCCCGAGCATTCGAAGCCCGTGGATTCGGCCAGATCGACCATCTCGAGTCGAGCGAGTTCGATGACGGGATGTGCGTCGGCCGCCGCATGGCCGACCGCCGCAGCGGCAGGGCCGAGCGTGTACGTCTTATGACGCGGATGCCGAGAGACGTAACCCTCGTCGGCCATCACCTTGAGCACCGCGAACATCGATCCGGGACTCACATCCAACACCCGGGACAGCTCGCTCAGAGTGAACGTGCCCCGCTGATTCGCGGTCAGAAAATCCAGCACCTGCAGTGCGCGCCGCGCCGAGAGAGCCATTCACATCCCTTTTCCGAACATCGTTGACGCCGATAAGAGCTGACGCTAGCGTAATCCATCAAGTACTGGAACAGTTTTCGAAATACTGAAAAGAGACTTCAGTGGAACAAAAATTGTTCGTTCGACAGGCTCTCGCCAGTTCGAACCTCCACGCCCTGCGGCTGGCCTTGCTCCACGCCACCGGAGACCCCGACCTCGCGGCGATGAAACTCGAACTGGTGCCGATTCGTAGCGGTGCCGCGTTCGAGATGACGATCGCCGAGGAATCACGCGAGGAACTCTTCCGAAAGGCCGAGGAGTTTCTCGCCGGCCAG
This sequence comes from Rhodococcus sp. NPDC060090, assembly GCF_042729855.1. NCBI lineage: Bacteria > Bacillati > Actinomycetota > Actinomycetes > Mycobacteriales > Nocardiaceae > Rhodococcus > Rhodococcus sp. NPDC060090. The sequence continues at coordinate 66,854 of NZ_JBHWXB010000006.1, forward strand.
GCCTCCACATACGTCCCCCGTGAGCTGGAGGAGAACGAGATCCGCACCATGATGGAGATCGCACTCGGCCAGGAACTCACCGACGACGAGTTCGTGGTCGCCCGCACAATGCCTGCACTGGAGGAGTTTCCGGTCTTCTCACACTGGACCGGTGAGCGTCCCCTGCGCGCGGACGACTTCCGCGTCGTCATCACCGGCGCCGGACTGTGCGGCGTCGCGATGGGTGTGCAACTCGAGCAACTCGGGATCCCGTACGTGATCTACGAACGACGTCCGGACGTCGGGGGAACCTGGGCCATCAACACCTACCCGGACGCGCGCGTCGATACCGCAAGCACCACGTACGAATACAGCTTCATGAAGAACTACCCCTGGTCCGAGCAGTACGCGCGCCAACCCGAGGTGCGTCACTACATCGAGACCGTCGCGAAGAAGTACGGCGTGTACGACCACATCCGGTTCGAGCACGAGGTACAGGCGGCCGAGTTCGATGAGCACTCGTCCCTGTGGTCGATACGCGTGACGGACGCGTCCGGCGAAACGGAGACGGTGACCTGCAACTTCACCGTCACCGCGACCGGGCTCTTCTCCACGCCGAAGAAGCTGGACACAGAAGGCATCGACGGCTTCACCGGCGAAGTGCTCCACACGACGGGATGGACCGAGCAGCACACCGTGAAGGGCAAGACCGCGGCGATCATCGGCAACGGCTCCACCGGTGTCCAGCTGCTCTCCCGGATCGCCGAGGACGCCGACCAGGTCTACGTGTTCCAGCGGACCCCCCAATGGATCGCACCGCGCGAAGGCTACGGCGAACCGGTGACCGAGGAAATGCGATGGGTGCTCGACAACATTCCACACTATTGGAACTGGGCTCGTACCACCGCGCTCAAACCCGCCGACCCCCGCGGCACCATCACGCCCGATCCCGAATGGCGTGCTGCCGGAGGTTACTTCAGTGAGAGCAACGACAAGCTCCGGGAGAACCTGACCCAGTACATCCGCAGTCAGGTCGACAACCGAGCCGACCTCGTCGAGCGACTCGTTCCCGACTACACCCCTGCCGCGCGACGTCCGGTGGTCGACAACAAGTGGTACCGATCGCTCACCCGCGACAACGTGGAGCTGGTGACGGACGGGATCACGAGGTTCACCGACACCGCCATCGTCACCGCCGACGGTACCGAGCGACATGTCGACATCGTCCTCACCGCAGTCGGTTTCGAGGTGACGAAGTGGCTCTGGCCCATCGACTTCCGCGGCCGCGACGGCGTGCACATCGAGGATCGCTGGAACATGGAGGGAGGCCCGCGCGCCTTCCAGGGCCTCGCCGTTCCGCAGTTCCCGAATCTGTTCGTGCTCTACGGTCCGAACGCGCAACCGGCAACGGGTGGTGGAATCGGGGTCGGCGGGCTTCCCGCCTGGATGGAATCCTGGGTCGGCTACATCGCCCGGGTGATGGTTGCCGTCATCGAGGGCGGGGACGACTGCGCCGAGGTCACGGAGGCAGCGTTCTGGGAATACAACAACGCGGTCGATGAGACGGCGCGCAAGATGATCTGGCTCGACCCCGCCGCGAACCCGGAAAAGAACTACTACGTCAACGAGCACGGTCGACTGAGCACGAGCACTCCTCTGCCGGGACTCGATCTCGGAACACGCTTCCTGAACTTCGAGCGCGACGATTTCATTCTCACCCGGACCGGTTCTCACGCCCGCACGTCCGACGGACGCGCCTCGTTCGTCACCGCGTCCTGACTTCGACCTTCTACTGAAAAGAGAGCTGGCCACACATGATCGATCTAGGACTCGACGGCGCCCGCGCGATCGTCATCGGCGCAGGATTCGTGCCGTCACGCGCCGGACACGGACGCGGCTCCGCGCTGCAACTGGCACGCGCCGGCGCCACCGTTGCATGCGTCGACAAGAACGCCGAGCGGGCCGATCAGATCGTCCGTGAGATCACCGGCGAGGGCGGCACGGCGTTCGCGATCGTTGCCGACGTGCTCGAGTCCGACCAGGCCCGTCGCGCGGTCGACGAGGCCGCAGCCCGCATGGGGGGTCTCGATGTCTGCGTCGACATCGTCGGGCAGGCCATGTGGAGCAAGGCCGCCGAGTTCTCCGACGAGGAGTGGAACGCACAGCTTCTCGTCAATCTCACGCAGGTCTTCTACGTCTTCAAGGCAGCCGTCCCCTACCTGGCGGCCAACGAGCAGGGCGGCTCGCTCATGGCGCTGACCTCGGTGGACGGAATCGGTTCGTCGCGATTCCATGCTGCATACGGTGCCGCGAAGGCCGGCGTCATGTCTCTCGTGAAGACCTTCGCCGACGAGTACGGCAAGGACGGAGTTCGGGTCAACGCGGTGGCTCCCGGCAATGTCGGCGGCGGCAACTGGGATCTCCCGGAGGTCCCCTTCGGCGAGGACGTCGTCAACGCCCTCGCACCACCGCGCGGCCGCGACATCGCAGACGCAGTGCTGTTCCTCGCGTCGCGCCTCTCCGCGAAGATCACGGGCCAGACCCTGGTCGTCGACGGAGGAGCGCTCGCTATGAGCCCCTGGGGCATGAAGGAAGAGCACATCGGGCGGAACGCCGCCTTCTCCACCGCGTCGCAGGATTGAGGACTCGATGACCTCGATCACCGACGCATTCCTCGTCACCGGCAAAGTCGCACTCGTCACCGGCGGCGGCAACGGCATCGGCCGTGAGACGGCGCTCGTGCTCGCCGCGGCGGGCGCGCACGTCGTGGCCACCGATGTGAACGACGCAGGTCTCGCAGAGACGCGCGCACAGGGTGGAGAACAGGAAACCCCGATCGCGACGAGCACACTGGACGTATCCGATCCCGTGGCCGTGTCGCGCGTGGTGGACGACGTCGTCGCGGAGTACGGACAGCTCGACATCCTCGTCAACGCCGCGGGGGTCATGATCATGCGGAACGCCCTCGACGTGACTCCCGATGAGCTCGAGCGGGTGCTCCGGATCAACGTCGGCGGCACCTTTTACGCGTGCCAGGCCGCGGGCCGGGTCATGAGATCCGGTGGAAGCATCATCAACCTCACGTCGAGCATCATCGACCGCTCCAGCCCCGGACGGATCACCTACGCGATGTCCAAAGGGGCCGTCGTACAGGCCACGCGCACGTTTGCACTGGAACTCGCACCGTCCGGCATCCGCGTCAATGCCCTCGCACCGGGCTGGGTCGAAACGGGGATGACCAACCAGCATTGGACCGACACCGACGGCACCGTCGACGAGGACAGGCGTGCAGCGTATGTGGAGAAGATGGCCTCTGCCTCACCGCTCGGGGTCGTCGGCACCACCCGCGACATCGCACTGGCGGCACTTCAACTCGCCTCGGGGGCAGGAGCGTTCGTCACCGGTCAGGTCGTGCGGATCAACGGCGGGTCGTTCATGGCATGAGTAACGCGCAGATCTGTACATCCGTAGGACCCCACTCGAGGAGGATTTCGACATGAGCGGAAGGCTCGAAGGCAAGGTTGCCGTGGTAACGGGAGGTGCCAGCGGAATCGGCGAGGCATCGGTACGGCGGTTCGCCGACGAGGGGGCGCGTGTCGTCATCGCCGATGTCGACGACCAGCGCGGGAAGAGCGTCGCCGACGAAGTGGGCTCCGCAGCACTGTTCGTCCACGCCGACGTCACCGACCAGAGCGACTGGGAACGTCTGATGGCGACGACCAGCGAGCATTTCGCACCGCTCGATGTGCTGGTCAACAACGCCGGCGGTGGACGCGGTGTCGGCAGGATCGTCGACGAGGTCTACGAGGGACATCGAGCAATCCTCGACCTCAATCTCTCGTCGGTGTGGATGGGCACCCGCGCCGCGCTACCCATCATGGGCGCCAACGGTGGCGGTTCCATCGTCAACATCTCCTCGATCGACGGGCTCGTCGGCGTCGAAGGGATGACCTCGTACGCAGCATCGAAGTTCGCGGTCACGGGCCTGACCAGGACGGTGGCCTTCGAAGGCGGTCCCCACAATGTGCGCATCAACTCGGTCCACCCCGGATTCATCCGGACACCGATGACCGCCAAGCACACCGGTGCGGTGAAGGCGCGGCTCGAGTCGGCGATCCAGAAGCAGCCGATCACCCGATTCGGCACGCCGGAGGATATCGCGAATGCCGTTCTGTTCTTCGCGTCGGACGAGAGTTCGTACTGCACGGGCACATCCCTCGTCGTGGACGGTGGCCAGCTCGCCGGCCCGCACCGGGATCCGATGTGAGCCGCACATCTCCGACAGCAGGGATCACCCGTCACACTCGGCCAACGGTGGCGCCGACCTGGCGTCGGAAGCCGACTGGCTCAACCTGTCCGAGGCGGAGGCCATGGGGCCCATCCCTCCTCGACGGTACGTGGATCACGGAGTACCCGAGTGCGCCGGGCGGTGGTCGAGCCGGATCTGCGCGACCACCGCCCGGTGATCCGATCCCGGGAGGGTCACCGTCTCCACCGACGTTGCACGGCCACCTGCGACGAGGATGTGATCGATGCCGACCACTGGAGGAAGCCGTGCCTCGGCCGGATAGGTGAACAGAAGTCCCGCGCCGACCTGCTCTGCGGTGTCTCGGAGGCGCCCGGTCAGCATCGCGCGATACTGCGCGTGATCGTAGGTCGCGTTGAAATCGGCGCCGACGATCACCGGCCCCGATGGCGCGGATTCGAGGATCTCTTGCAGACGCGACAATTCGTCGGCCCACACTTCCGTGTTGTAGACCGGGGGCACCGGATGGAACGCATAGACCGCGACAGGCCCGGCCCCAGGTACGTCTGCCGTCGCCGACACCTGGTTCATGACGAATCCGTCGTACTCGACTTCGTCGGACAGCGGGAAACGACTCCAGATCCCGGTCCCTCCCGCGCCGGGCTCCGGCACGACGAAGTGATACGGCAAGATCCGATCGAGACCTTCGCGTGCAAATGCGTCGACCGCTTCGGCTGTCAGCTCACTCACGGTCAGCAGATCGACGCGGCGCGCTTCCACTTCGGCTACCACCGTGATCGGGTCTGCCTCTCCGAAGAGAATGTTCGCCTGCATCACCGTGAGCGCGTCTCCCCCGTCTCCTCCCGACTCACCGACATACCGGGGAGCCTGAATCCACACCGCAGCGACGACGACCAGCACCGCGACCGCAGTAGCAACGCGGTACCGCAGTAGCGCGAAGACCACCGCACCGACCACCGAAGCGATCATCATGTACGACGCCGCCGATGCCGCAAGGACCGGAAGCCGCGCCGACGAGGTGCTGTAGTGCAACGCTGCCCCAGCAGCACCGGTCACCGTAGCGAGCCACGCGAAGATCCCCGCACCGACCCGCATCCACTTCGCCATCACGCTGTCAAGACAACCACGCGTGAGAGGACGTACCCGCGCAGGGCTTGTTCGTGCATGCACTGATCACGACCGGTGAAATATTCTCGAGGTGCCACCCATCCGGGGGTGTCCCGGCACCGAATCGCTCCCAGACGGTGCACGGCCGTCTCCGAGCCGAACCATGTCGGCCCGGCGGAACCCCAAGGAGCGGTCTTCATGCGCGCACAGCAGGAGTCTTCACCATGACACCTTCTCCCGATGAATTCCCTCACGACGACGATCCGGGCGGCCACGCCGCGGGCATCGGGTTCCTTCAGTTGTTCATGGAAGCGACCGCACGCGTCGAACGGTCCGACTCGCACGACATGACCGAGGAAGCATCCCCAGATACCGGGGCAGCAGACGATCGGCGGCTGCAATGATCAACTTGCCGAGTCTGCCCCAAGTCCCAGCGGTACGGCCGGCTCGACAGCATTCCTTCGGAAGCGAGGCCCGATGATCCGCCTTGTCTGGGCCCTGGTCGTGTGCGCGGTGCTGACCCAGATCGCGTACCCCCTCACGACCGGAACCACTCGTGACATGGTCACGATCGCCGTGGTCGTCCTGCTCGCCGCTGCTGTACTCGTCCACGCCGTGCTCAGGCGAGGGGCCGTATGGGCACTGGTGCTTCTGGGGGCCACCGCGGGACTGGGCATCGCAATCGAACTCCTCGGTACAGCAACCAGTGTCCCGTTCGGAAGCTACTTTTATGCCACAGACCGGCTGGGACCCGACATTCTGGGGGTCCCGGCGATCGTTCCCCTGGCGTGGACAGCCGGGTTCTATCCGGTGTGGTGTGCCGTGTCGTATCTTATCGAACGCAGTCGCGTCCCACCGGATCGGCACGCCGTCTACCGGATCGCGCTCGCGGCCATCGGAATGGTCGGCTGGGATCTGTATCTGGATACCCAGATGGTCACCGACGGCCAATGGACATGGACCTCGGGAAATCCGGGCCTTCCCGGCATACCCTCGATCCCGTACACGAACTATCTCGGGTGGATACTCACCGCATTGTTGATGGCGGCCATCATGGAATATGTGGGGCGGCGTGTCGATATGTCGTCGACGGCTGATCTGCGCATCTCCGATGCTGCGCCGTTTGCTCTCTTTCTGTGGACGTGGCTCGGGTCGGCCCTGGCTCACGCGGTTTTCCTCGAAGGCGACGAACTGCGATACTCGGCGATCTACGGATTCTGTGTCATGGGTGTGGTCGGGATTCCTCTGGTAGCGACGTGGTTCCGAGAGCGCCGGAAGGTACCGGTGCAGACATGAGCGAGTCGACTCCGTCCACGCGGCGACACCCGGCGGCGCGCGCCGTGCACCGACTGACTGCGGCCGGCGCTGTGCTCGCCGGTCTGTCTGCGGTCACATCGATCGCGAACACGCTGTTCATGCCCCGTCTACGACGACCTGACAATGCTTCGACATACGAGTCCGTCGTGGTGTGCATACCGGCTCGCAACGAGGAGCAGACCGTGCCGCGACTCATCGCCGATCTGCGGGCACAGACCTATGCGGGCGAGCTTCGGGTGTTCGTCCTGGACGACGATTCCAGCGATGAGACCCGAGCGGCTGCTGTGCGCGCCGCCGACGGCGATCCACGCGTCACCGTCGTCTCGACCGATGCCGAGCCGAGTCCAGGGTGGACCGGAAAGTCGGCAGCCTGCCGAACCCTTGCCGACGTTGCGCTCACGGCGACTCCGCGGGCCGAGGTAATAGCCTTTGTCGACGCCGACGTCAGGCTGTCCTCCGATGCTATTGCGGCGGCCGTCACCGCATTACGTGAGCATCACGCGGCGCTGGTGTGTCCCTGGCCCGAACAACACGCGCTCGGCGTCTCCGAGCGGTTGATCCAGCCGATGCTGAGCTTCTCGTGGATGTCGAGCCTCTTTGTTCCCCTGTCGAATCGGTCCTTGCGGGCTTCGCTGGCGGTGGCCTGCGGTCAATTTCTGATGTTCGACACCGCCGCATACCGGCAGATCGGTGGGCACGAATCGGTCGCGTCGAGTCCTACCGAGGATCTCGATATCGCCCGCGCACTTCGCCGCAGGGGCCGTCGAACCGTCCTGGTGTCGGGCGCGGGTTTCGTCAGCTGCCGGATGTACCGCGGTTGGACCGAACTCCGGGCGGGGTACACGCGATGGCTGTGGTCTTCGTTCGGCGGGAAGGCAGGTTCAGCAGCCGTGCTCGGCGCAGCAATGATCGCGTACCTCCTGCCTCCTGCTGCTGCTCTTCTGGGATCGGGCAGCACACGTCGGCTGGGAGCTGTCGGCTACCTCGCCGCTGTCGTTGCCCGTACCTCGTCCGCACGGTCCGAAGCGGGCGGCGGACCCGGCATCGTTCGGCAGACCGTGTACGCCGGGGCCCACCCGGTATCCACCGCCCTCTTCGCGACCTTGGTTCTCGACTCGCACCGGCGTCGCGCACGGAACCAACTGTCGTGGAAGAGTCGATCACTGCACGAGCCGGGAGACGAGAAATGAGAGTCGAGATGTCGCCCTTCGACCTTGCCGAAGACCAGTTCCGACACAGGACGGTACTCACGATGGGCGGTCGAGCATGAAGACGGTGCCCGGGAACGTCGACTCGGTCGTCGTGGTCGGGGCAGGACTGGCCGGTCTTGCGGCTGCACTTCATCTCACCGGCGCAGGAAAGACCGTTACCCTCCTCGAACGCGAGGCCACGATCGGAGGCCGAGTCGGGACCTATCGGGTACTCGACAACACCGGCCGTCCGCTCTACGACATCGACAACGGCGCAAGCGTCCTGACCATGCCCGATTTGATTGCCGACGCCCTCGCCGCTGTCGGCGAATCGTTCGGATCGACCACGCCCGCGCTGACCTTGGCGAAACTCTCGCCCAGCTACCACGCGCGCTACGCCGACGACACCTCTCTGAACGTGTACCAGGACCCCGACACCATGGCCGCCGAAGTCGAGAGGGTCTGCGGCCCGGACGAAGCCGTCGGCTACCGGAAACTCAGAGGATGGCTCGCATCGATCTTCGACGCGGAGTTCGATCGCTACATCGATTCGAACTTCGATTCACCGCTCGATCTCGTGTCGTCCCCAGCGGCGTTGCGCGATACGGCGACGTTGGCTCGTCTGGGTGGCTTCGGGCGCCTCGGCTCGCGGGTAGGATCGTTCGTCGACGACCGACGCCTCCGACGGATCTTCACGTTCCAGGCACTGTATGCAGGGACGTCTCCGTCGACCGCACTGGGCGTCTACGGCGCGATTGCACACATGGACACGTCCCTCGGCGTCTACTTCCCTCTGGGTGGCATGTCGCGCATCGCCGACGCGATGGCCGACGCATTCAGACGCCACGGAGGAATCGTGCACACCGGCACCGAAGTATCCGACATCGACATCGCGAACCGACGCGCGACAGGTGTCCGCACCGCGGACGGTCGACGATTTGCGTGCGATGCACTGGTGCTCACCACCGACCTGCCGGTGGTCGACCGACTACTCGACCGTGCTGCGGTGACGTCCGCGGGTCGGAAACGTGGCTACGCCGTGGTCTCCCCGTCGGCCGTCGTCTTTCACGGCACGGTTCCGACCCGGGTGACGCAGTCGTGGCCGTCGCAAGCACACCACACCATCGACTTCGGGGAGCAGTGGTCGGAGACCTTTGCGCGCATCACGGCACGCCGGGGCCGCGGGCAGTTGATGGAGGATCCGTCGCTACTGATCACACGGCCGGCAGTCACCGATCCTTCGCTGTGCGTCGATCGTGGCGAAGACCGGAGCGAGCCGGTCTCCATCCTCGCACCGTGCCCGAACCTTTCGAGCGCGCCCTTGGACTGGAACAGCCTGGCTGTCCCCTACATGCGTGAGATCCAAGCGGTTCTGGAACAGCGCGGTTACGACGGCCTGTCGTCCTCGATGGTCGTCGATCGACTCGATTCACCGCAGACCTGGTCGGACAAGGGGATGCTCGCGGGCAGCCCGTTCTCCTCGGCGCACGTGTTCCGTCAGACAGGTCCGTTCCGCCGCAAGAATCTCGTTCGCGGTGTCGACAATGTGGTCCTCGCCGGCTCCGGCACCACCCCCGGCGTCGGCGTTCCCACCGTCCTCATCTCTGGAAGACTCGCCGCGGAGCGCGTTACCGGGTCGGGCAAGGACACATCGTTCGCGTTCTCCGAGGCCGGTGTCGATCATGCGTGAACTCGACGGAATCGACCCCCGGCTGCACACCGCATACCGCGTGTGCCGAGAGCTGAACGAACAGCATGGGAAGACGTACTTCCTCGCCACCCGGCTGCTTCCTGCCGAGAAGCGGGCCGCAGTGCACGCACTCTACGGTTTCGCGCGGATGGTCGACGACATCGTGGATGTCGATGCGGGAGCAGCCGACTCGGACCTCGACGACACCCCGGTCGACGTATCGAGTGCTCCACCGACGCAGGCGGACCACATCGCGATCGCGAAACTCGACGCCTTCGAACGCCACATCAGGGCTGCCTTCGACGGAAAACCCTTGGGCGACAGCAGGTCCGATCTGGTTCTCCGGGCACTGGTGGACACTACAGCGCGCTACGGCATCGCACACGACTACTACTACGCCTTCCTGCACTCGATGAGGATGGATATACCCGGAACCGAGATGTTCCGCTCGCGGTACCGCACGCTCGACGAGCTGTCGGAGTACATGTACGGATCTGCTGCCGTCATCGGCCTGCAGATGCTCCCCATCCTGGGTACGGAAGCCGATCCTGCCGTCGCAGCCGCACCTGCGGTCGCGCTGGGCGAAGCCTTCCAGCTGACGAACTTCATCCGGGACATGGGCGAGGACCTCGACCGCGATCGCATCTATCTGCCGACCGACGAGCTGAACGCCTTCGGCGTCGACGAAGATCTGCTGCGCCACTGCCGGGCGACCGGCCGTAGCGACCCGAGGCTCGAGCGGGCACTCGCCCACCTGATCGCCCACACCCGAGCGGTGTACCGGACGGCCGAGCCCGGGATCGACATGTTGGACCCCGGTGTTCGTCCCGGGATGCGCACCGCATTCGTCCTGTACCGCGACATCCTGAGAAAGGTGGAGGAGAGCGGATACCGCGTGCTCCACGAGCGCGCACATGTATCCCGCCCGCGTCGCGTGGCGGTGGCGGCGCCTCGACTCGCCGAAGCCGGATGGATCGCCTTGCGGACGCGGTTGAGATCCTGACGGAGGGGGTGGGGCGGGCGGGGCTCGAACCCGCGACCAATGGATTATGAGTCCACGGCTCTAACCGACTGAGCTACCGCCCCTCCACAGCGACACAGCGCTGCAGAGCGCTTTCCGTATCGGACAGCGCGTACGCATGCTACCCGGCGGCGAGCGCGTTCCGCCGCACCGGGTGGACCAATGAGAGCCTTCCTCCGCTAACCCGGGTTTCCTCAGGTCGTCGACGCGAGGAAACCCGGGTTAGCGGAGGAAAGTTTCGAAAGGCGACTCTATCGAGTACGTCACACCGCGACGGCCGGTGAAACGAAAGAATCCTCCCACCCCGCACGGGGTGGGAGGATTCTGCGCGCTCCCCCGGCTGGACTCGAACCAGCAACCCTTCGATTAACAGTCGAATGCTCTGCCAATTGAGCTACAGGGGATTGATCTGCGGTGCTCCGGGGTTTCCCTCGGTGCGTGAAAAACCATAGCGCCCCTCCCGCCTCAGAACCAAATCGCCTGCATGTGGGCATGCGGAGCGTCATCGGGCAGGATGGGGAGGACGCGCACACATGGTGGAAGGACGACACATTGATGGGATTGTTGGTCGGGGTTGCCGCGGGGTACGTACTCGGCACCCGGGCAGGTCGAGCCCGATACGAACAGATCAGCAAGACCGCCAAGGCGGTGGCCGCCAGCCCGGTCACCAAGAAGGCCATCGAGGTGGGACGTCAGAAACTCTCGGATTCTCTGAACCCACAGCCGAAGCTCGAACCGATGAAGCCGATCGACGAGACGACGACGATCATGATCCCGCGGGATCAGCTCAAGAAATAGCGTCAGCCGGCCAGGCCGTCGCCGCCCGCATCGCCGATGGCCTGGTCGAGCAAGCTGCGCCGATACTGCTCCAGCGCGACGAGGTCGCCCAGCAGCGCGTGGAATTCGTCGGACTCCGTGGCAGGCGAGATGCGTTGCAGCTTCGATTTCAGCTCCGCCACCTGCTCACCCACCCACACTTCCTGCAGGCGCGCCAGCACTCCCCCGATGTAGCGGGGCATACGGTCTTCTTCGGCGGGAATCGGCTCGACTGCGAGTTCCATCACCAACGAGCGCACGACCGGGTCGGTCGCTGCGCGCCCGACGGCATCTACCCATTCGGCGCCGCCCATCCCCGACCCGACACCACCGACGCGAGCAATGGCCTCACGCACGGCCGAGTAGGCCGGGTCGGTGAACGTCTCGCCCGGCAACGAATCGAACACCGTTCCCGCCATACCCGGATACTGCAGCGCCGCCTTGAGCCCGTCACGTTGCGGCCACAGCGTAGGATCTCCCGGCCGTGGGCGTCGCATCGCCGGCTCCTGCGATGACGACCCCTTGTCGACGGCAGCGGGCCGAGGCTTGGGCGTCGATCCCCGCCCGCCTCCTCGACGTGCTTCGTCCTGGACCCGGCGGCGGACCATGGGGATGTCGTCCCACCCCACCCAGTGCGCGAGCTGCACCGCGTAGTTGTCGCGCAGAGACCGGTCCTTGATCTGCGCGACGACCGGCACACATCGGCGTAGCGCCTCGACGCGACCTTCAGCGGTGTCGAGGTCGTGTTCCAGCAGGATCGATTTGACGACGAACTCGAACATCGGGGTGCGTCGCGCCACGAGTTCGCGGACGGCGGTGTCGCCCGACGCCTGCCGCAGCTCGCACGGATCCATCCCCTCCGGGGCGATCGCGACGTACGTCTTCGCTGCGGTCTTCTGGTCGCCCTCGAACGCCTTCATCGCCGCGGCCTGTCCGGCTGCGTCTCCGTCGAAGGTGTAGATGACCTCGCCGCGGAAGTAGCTGTCGTCCATGAGCAGACGACGCAGCATCGCGAGGTGCTCGTCGCCGAATGCGGTACCACACGAGGCGACGGCGGTTTTCACTCCGGCGAGGTGCATGGCCATGACGTCGGTGTAGCCCTCGACGATCACCGCCTGATGCGACTTGGCGATCTCCCGCTTCGCGAGGTCGAGACCGAAAAGGACCTGAGACTTCTTGTACAGCACCGTTTCCGGTGTGTTCATGTATTTGGCGGTGATTTGGTCGTCGTCGTACAGCCTGCGGGCGCCGAACCCGATGACATCGCCCGCGAGGTTACGGATGGGCCACAGCAAGCGCCGATGAAACCGGTCGATCGGGCCGCGACGCCCCTGCCTCGACAATCCCGCGGATTCGAGTTCCGCGAACTCGAATCCGCGGCCGAGAAGATGCTTGGTGAGATGGTCCCAGCCCGCGGGTGCATAGCCGCACCCGAACATCTCTGCGGCGGTCTGGTCGAAGTTGCGCTCGGTGAGGTAGTCGCGCGCGGCCTGTGCGTCGGGGGCGCGGAGTTGTTCGGCGTAGAACTGCTGCGCGGCGGCGTTCGCGGCAACCAGACGGGCGCGGGTCCCGCGGTCGCGCTGCACGGACGGTCCGCCGCCCTCGTAACTGAGGGTGTAGCCGACACGTTCGGCGAGCTGTTCGACGGCCTCCACGAAGCTGACGTGTTCGATCTTCTGGATGAACGAGTAGACGTCGCCGCCCTCACCACAGCCGAAGCAGTGGTAATGCCCGTGGTTGGGGCGGACGTGGAACGACGGCGACTTCTCGTCATGGAAGGGGCACAGCCCCTTCATCGAGTCGGCGCCGCCGCGTTTGAGGGCGACATAGTCGCCCACGATGTCTTCGATCCGAACGCGGTCGCGAATGGCCGCGATGTCTCTGTCTGAAATTCTGCCGGCCACGCCGACGAGTCTAGGCCGTGTTCTCGGCCAGATCGGCGGCGGTGGTTGCTAGCCCCAGCTGGCCTGCGCGGCGAGGCTGTCGCGGTCGACCCGTTCGAGTCGCGATTCGGTGAAGGACGCAATCTGATCGACGATCACCCGCACCTTGGCTGCGTCGTCGGGCGCGGCCTCCCACTCGGCGACGAAGATCGGGTCGAGTCCGACCGGTGCCGTGCGCAGCAACCATTCGGCGACCCGATGGATGCGTTCGCGCTGGCCGACCTGTCTCGATCGATGAGCGCTGTCGGACATCACGAACTGCAGCGCCATGGTCTTGAGCAACGCAACCTCGGACGCCACGATCTGCGGGATCACCAGGTCGGTGTCGTAGCGGGTGATGGGCGCATTGCCGGTGACCTCGCGGGTGCCGCTGATAGCGGCCGTCGCATACCGGCCGACGAGTTCACTGGTGAGCCGCTTGAGGGCGACCGCGCCGGCGAGTGTGCCGTCGTAGGTTCCCACCCCGACCACGACCGGCAAGGTGGACAGGCGCTGCGCCGCCTCCTCCAGTTCGGCCGGATCGAGGCCGGAGAACTCCTTCAGGCCCAGCGCGATGAGGCCTGCAACCGAATCGGTGTCGCCGAGGATCCGCAGATCGATGCGGCCGTCGATCACGCCGTCCTCGACGTCGTGCACCGAATAGGCGACGTCGTCGGACCAGTCCATGATCTGCGCTTCGAGACAGCGACGGCGCTCGGGTGCACCGTCTCGGATCCATGCCAGTTCGTCGGCGTCGTCGTCGTACGCGCCGAACTTCGCACCCGGAGTGGGACGGATCCACGGGTACTTGAGCGTCGCGTCCAACGAGGTGCGGGTGAGGTTCAATCCCGCGCTGGTGCCGTCCGCGTGGAGGATCTTCGGTTCGAGTGCGGTCAGGATCCGCAGGTTCTGGGCATTGCCCTCGAAGCCTCCGCACGGCTCAGCGACCTCGTCGAGCGCGCGTTCGCCGTTGTGCCCGTAGGGAGGGTGACCGATGTCGTGGGCAAGGCCTGCCAGATCGACGACGTCGGGGTCTGCCCCGAGCCCCTCGGCGATGCTGCGACCGATCTGACCCACTTCCATCGAGTGGGTCAGCCGGGTGCGGGGGGTGTCGCCGTCGCGCGGACCCACCACCTGTGTCTTGTCCGCGAGCCGGCGCAGCGCCGCACAGTGCTGGACGCGGGCGCGGTCCCTCGCGAATGCGGTGCGATCGGACGCAGCCGATTCCGCACCGGCGAGTCCCGATCGCTTCGGCGCTTCCTCCACACGTCGCGCGAGATCGTGTTCGCTGTATCCCGGCATACCACCGCCCTTCGTCGCTGCGACCCTATGTCACTGGTCTGCCGTGTATTCGAAGTCTGCCGAGTAGTGCGTGATCTGGTACCAGATCAGCGCCCCGGTTTCCCGGGCGATGCCGTGGAACTGCGATTCGCGTGTGAACACCGCCGGACCCTGTCTGGTGGGCGCTGTCCACGCGTCGAGCCGCGCGTCGCGTGCCATCGTCCGGGTACGCAGACCGTGCCACGGATCGCTTACCAGCACCGCCGACGACAGGCCCATCGCACTCATCTCCTCGCTGACGGCTTTGATGCTCAGGAGGGTGTCGGCCCCCTCCTCGACTGCGACAATGGCGTCCGCGGGCACGCCGGTCTCGACGAGGTAGTTCTTACCGGAGGCCGCCTCGGTGAACAGGTCGCCTTCCTGCTTGCCGCCGACGGTGACGATGGTGTCGGACACACCGTTCTCGTAGAGCTTGCGGGCCTGTTCGAGGCGCGCTTCGAACACCGGAGACGGGGTTCCCGAGTACTGCGCGGCGCCGAGCACGACGATGGCGTCGGCGGGCGTCCAATCGTCGATGCGCGCGACCTGCCACACCCGCACTGCCGTACCGCCCACCACCAGGACCGCAGCGAGGAGCAGTCCGGCGATCAGACGACGGCACCACCGGGCGAGACCGGACCCGAAACTGCGTCGGTCTTCGTCGGCACTCGTGGCCATGCCGGGGCGGCGGGATGCGGTACTCACTCCCCGATTCTGCCAGTGCGCGGCCGGACACCCGTGCGGACACACGCCACGGCGCCACCGGCACGCACCGAACCGTTAGATTCGTCCCATGGCTCACCTATCGGCCGCGGACCGACATCCCTCGACAGCCGTACTCACCTTCGTCCCCGTCCTGCTCGCGGTCGCAGCCTGGTTGATGGCTCCCGCGATCGCCTTCGCCGAGCCGCCGTCGCGGCTACCGCAACCGATCACCGACACAGCGGGTGTGCTGAGCGGTGACGACACTTCGCGGATCCAGGCAACGGCCGATGCGTTGTACGACGAGCACCAACTCCAGCTCTGGGTGACGTATGTGTCGACGTTCGACGGATACGACCGCGACACCTGGGTGCAGACGACTGCTCAGGCCAGTGGATTCGGCTCGGACACGGCCCTGCTTGCTGTCGCGACCGACGATCGCGACTTCGCACTGTGGACTCCGGACGGCTCCGAAGTCAGCGCGTCGGAACGCGACCGGATCGTGGCGAACGACATCACACCGGAGTTGCGTGAACCTACCGACTGGGCGGGAGCCGCGGTCGGCGCTGCCGAAGGCCTCGGCAACGCACTCACGCCGTCGAGCGCGCCCGCGACGACGCTGCTGGTCGGCGGCGGTGTCATCGCCGCAGGCGCCGGCGGGGTGTACCTGTACTCGCGCCGGTCGAAGAGCAACCGCGCGAAGGCCGGTGCTGCGCAGGCTGCCCAGATCGATCCGAACGACGTCGACAGCCTGCGTTCGCTACCGCTCGAAGGCCTCGAGCTGTACGCACAGGAAGTGCTCGTGGAGACCGACAATGCCGTGCGCTCGAGCGCCGAGGCACTCGAACTGGCACGCGGAGAGTTCGGCCGGTCCGCCGTGCAACCGTTCGACCGCGCCTACGACCAGGCCCGCACCGCACTCACGTCCGCGTTCGAAATCCGGCAGCGACTCGACGACGACATCCCGGAGACCCCGCAGCAGCAGCGCGACATGCTCGTGCAGTTGATCTCCTCGTGCGGTAAGGCGAATGACGACCTCGACGCGCAGGTCGAGGCATTCGACAACATGCGCAACCTGCTCCTCGACGCCCCCGAACGCCTCGATGCGCTCACTCAGCGTGCAATCGGGCTGCGAGCACGACTCCCCCGATCCGAGACGATCCTCGCTCAGCTGCGCAGCGAGTTCCCCGCGGGTGCTCTCGCTCCCGTCGTCGAGAACGTCACGCTCGCGGAGGAAGAGATCGCCTTCGCGGAGAAGGCAGTCGACGAGGGACGGACCGCGGTCGCACGACCCGCCGGCGAGCAGGGCGACGCGGTGCGGGCCATCCGTGAAGCAGAAGGAGCCCTGGGGCACGGGGCGATGCTGCTCGACGCCCTCGATCACGCGGCCGAGGACATCCGACGAGCTATCGCGACCCTTCCCGAAGCGATGGAAGATGCGGCGCAGGGCATCGCGGACGCCGCGCAGCTCGCAGCGGCAGGCGGTCCGGAACTCGACGAAGCGCGGAAGGCAGCGCAGGACGCGCTCGATCATGCACGGGCCGAGCAGCACAACGACCCGCTGGGCAGTTTCACGCGGGTGGTGGAAACGGATGCGCGACTCGATGCGTTGCGTGCGCAGACCCGTGAAGCCCAGGAAGCCGAGGAGCAGGCCCGCCGACGTCTTCAGCAGGATCTGGCGGCGGCGCAGGCACAGGTCACGGCCGCAGCCGATTTCATCGGTACGAGGCGCGGTGTCGTCGGAGCGCAGGCCCGCACCCGGTTGTCGGAGGCCGAACGTCATCTGCAGGCAGCGCAGCAGCTCGCGCAATCGGATCCGGCGTCCGCGATGCAGCACGCGCAGGCCGCCGCGGGCCTGGCTGCGAAGGCGTTGCGTTCCGCCCAGGACGACGTGCAGAAATGGGACCGTCAGCAGCGTCCGCCGCATGGCGGCTCGTCGGGCGGCAATATGACCGGCGCCATCCTCGGCGGCATCCTCATCAACAGCGTCCTCAACAGTGGCCGTGGTGGCGGTGGCTTCGGAGGCGGTTTCGGGGGTGGCGGCTTCGGGGGCGGCGGTGGGGGCGGCTTCGGAGGGTCGAGCGGGGGCCGCTTCTAGCATGTTCGGGACGATCCCACTCTGAATGCTGAGCACCCCGCAGCGAGAAGATCACTCTCATAGTCATCGAATTGCTTTCTTGCTCAGCAGAACACTGGTAGCTTGCCGTCAACCGCCCCACTCGGTGACGCGCACCACATTTTCAGATGAGGAGCTCCTGGTCGTGACCCAGACCGATTCCGGCAAGAACCACATCCACTTCGATCGACACGCACCCGAGTACCGGGAGCAGTTCGAGTCCATCACCCGCGACATGCACGAAGGCTGCCCCATCGCGTGGACCGACGCCCACGGCGGGCACTGGGTCGCGGCCGGAGCCGACGAGGTCTTCCATCTTGCGAGGTCGGGCGACATCTCCAACGACAACGACGTCCAGGGTGTCCGGCGCGGATACCGCGGCATCACCATCCCGACCGGCGAGCTTGCCAACGGCGTCCGGGGCGGCATGCTCGAGATGGACCCACCCGAGCATCGCTACTATCGCCAGGCCCTCAACCCGTACCTCTCACCGGCTGCCGTCACACGATGGATTCCCGTCATCGACGAGGTGGTGCGCGCGTGCCTCGACGAGAAGATCACCACCGGCCGGATCGACTTCGTCGACGACCTCGCCAATATCGTGCCTGCAGTACTCACTCTCGGCATGCTCGGCATCCCGCTCGCCAAATGGGAGATCTACAACGAACCGGTACATGCGTCGGTGTACACACCGCCCGACTCCCCCGACCGGGCCCGCATCGGCGAACTGCAGCGCGCAATGGGCGCTGATCTGTACGCCGCTGTCGCGGAGATCCGCAGGCACCCGCGCCCCGGTCTCGTCAACGCGGTGGTCCACGCCGACATCGACGGAGAGAACCCACCCGACGGGGAAGTTCTCGGCATGCTGTCGCTGCTGATCGGAGGCGGATTCGACACGACGACCGCGCTGACCGCGCACTCGCTCGAATGGCTGTCCCAGAATCCGGACCAACGCGAACTGATCAGCCTCGAGCGCGACACCCTGCTCGACTCTGCGACCGAGGAGTTCCTACGGTTCTTCACACCTGCCCCGGGGGACGGCCGGACCTTCTCCGCAGACTGCGACTACGCCGGAGCCCAGTTCCGAGAAGGTGAACGATTGTGGCTCTCGTGGGCGATGGCCAATCGCGATCCGTCACTGTTCGACAACCCCCACAGCGTCGATATCGAGCGGAAAGGAAACCGTCACTTCAGTTTCGGACTCGGAATCCACCGATGCATCGGGTCCAATGTCGCACGGACAGTGTTCAAGCGGATGCTCATCGCAGTCCTCGACCGCATGCCGGACTTCTACTGCGACCCCGCCGAAGCAGTGCACTACGAGACGATCGGCATCATCCAGGGGATGCGGAATCTTCCCGCGACCTTCACCCCCGGCCCCCGGCTCGGCCCCGGTCTCGACGAGACGCTGGCCCGACTCCAGAAGGAGTGCGACGAGCAGGGGCTCGCCGAGCCCATCACGGCGCAGACCAGAAGATCACAGTAGCCGCGCGAAAAGGCAGGCACCTCGCGTCGACGCGGTGTGCCTGCCTTCTGCCGTTGCGCCTGTGATCATCAGGCGTGGGTGAGGGTGCCTGCGATCAGCACCCGATCAGACGCTGCGCGAGGTAACCCTCGACCTGATCCAGACTCACGCGCTCCTGCGCCATCGTGTCGCGCTCGCGGACGGTGACCGCCTGGTCCTCGAGCGTGTCGAAGTCGACGGTGATGCAGAACGGCGTGCCGATCTCGTCCTGGCGACGGTAGCGACGGCCGATCGCGCCCGCGTCGTCGAACTCGATGTTCCAGTTCTGGCGGAGCTGAGCGGCGAGATCCTTGGCCTTCGGGCTGAGATCCGCGTTACGCGAGAGCGGCAGCACCGCAGCCTTGACCGGCGCGAGCCGACGGTCGAGACGCAGCACGGTGCGCTTGTCGACACCGCCCTTGGCGTTGGGCGCCTCGTCCTCGGTGTACGCGTCGACGAGGAACGCCATCAGCGAACGGGTGAGGCCGGCTGCCGGTTCGATCACGTACGGCGTGTAGCGCTCGTTGGTGGTCTGGTCGAAGAAGCTCAGATCGGCGCCCGAATGCTTCGCGTGGGTCGTCAGGTCGAAGTCGGTGCGGTTGGCGACGCCCTCGAGCTCACCCCATTCGCTGCCCTGGAAGTGGAAGCGGTACTCGATGTCGACGGTGCGCTTCGAGTAGTGGGACAGCTTCTCCTGTGCGTGCTCGTACAGGCGCAGATTGTCTTTGTTGATGCCCAGTCCGGTGTACCAGTCCATGCGGTAATCGATCCAGTACTGGTGCCACTGTTCGTCCTCACCCGGCTTGACGAAGAACTCCATCTCCATCTGCTCGAACTCGCGGGTGCGGAAGATGAAGTTACCCGGCGTGATCTCGTTGCGGAAGCTCTTGCCGATCTGGCCGATGCCGAACGGCGGCTTCTTGCGCGACGTGGTGAGCACGTTGGCGAAGTTCACGAAAATGCCCTGCGCGGTCTCGGGGCGCAGGTAATGCATGCCCTCTTCGCTCTCGATCGGACCGAGGTAGGTCTTGAGCATCATGTTGAAGTCGCGGGGCTCGGTCCACTGGCCCTTGGTGCCGCAGTCGGGGCACGCGATCTCGGTCATCGCCACGGCATCGGGATCGTCGAGCTTGTGCTTCTCGGCGTAGCCCTCCTGCAAGTGATCCTGACGGTGGCGTTTGTGGCAGCTCAGGCATTCGACGAGCGGGTCGTTGAACACGCCGACGTGACCGGATGCGACCCACACCTGGCGGGGCAGGATCACCGACGAGTCGAGGCCCACGACGTCGTCGCGGCTGGTGACCATGTTGCGCCACCACTGCTTCTTGATGTTGTCCTTGAGTTCCACACCGAGCGGCCCGTAGTCCCAGGCCGACTTGGTGCCGCCGTAGATCTCACCGCAGGGGTAGACCAGCCCGCGGCGCTTGGCGAGGTTGGCGACGGTATCGATCTTGGATTTGGGTGCCACTCGGATTCTCTCCATCTCGGATGCGGGTTCGCAGCATGCGTCGATCTCCAAGACTATCGCTCCATGGTCGGACTCCGAACATGCGGCGGTTGACATGCACATCTGCGCATATCAAAATGAGATCGGTTTGCAATAACGTGCGGTTCACCTCCGAAGGAGCCCCCTTGAGTCTCGACACCGGTCATCACGACTGCACGGTGGACGCTCGCGCTCCCGAATCGCACGACTCCGCCGAGATCCGGCAGCCGATCCCGCACGACACTCTCGTCACCGCGGGCGAGCTCCTGCGTGCGCTGTCCGCGCCGATCAGGATCGCGATCGTGCTCCAGCTGCGAGAATCCGCGCGGTGCGTGCACGAGCTCGTGGGCGCACTCGGCGTCACTCAACCGCTGATCAGTCAGCATCTGCGTGTCCTGAAGACCGCCGGTGTCGTTCGCGGAGACCGGTCCGGACGCGAGGTCCTGTACCGACTCGCGGATGATCATCTCGCCCACATCGTCGTCGACGCTGTCGCCCATGCCCGAGAAGCACCTCACGCCCCTAGCAGGGCAACCCCCGACAAGGAAGGTTGACGTCCACCTTGACCTCCGCCCGCAAACCCCTCGTGGGGGTTCGCTCCACCAAGCAACGCAGCGCGATCATCGCACTGCTCGACGACACAGAAGAGTTCCGGACGGCACAGGACCTCCATGACGAACTACGCAAGCGCGGCGACGGGATCGGCCTGACCACCGTGTACCGCACGCTGCAGTCCCTCGCCGAGGTGGGCAGCGTCGATGTGCTCCGCACCGATTCCGGAGAGTCGATGTTCCGACGGTGCTCGTCGGGGCATCATCACCACCTCGTGTGTCGTCGCTGTGGATTCACCGTCGAGGTGGACGGACCGGAGGTCGAGCGCTGGGCGCACGAGATGGCCGACGCGAACGGATTCGTCGACGTCAGTCACACCATCGAGATCTTCGGCACATGCACCGACTGCGCGCTCGCCGAGGACTGAGGGGACGTATCGAACCTGGCCGGTTATGCCCAATGCCGCGCAGTTAGCGCCGAGAGACAGTTGTCAATCCGGTGGATCGAGGATGTCGATGGTGATGACGGCCTGATAGTTGGTGCGGTCGACATCGCCTTTCGCTCGGTGTTTCGAGATGGCGCGTTTGACCACACGCGGGCTGACACGAGCACAGCGCGGTGGAAGCAGATCGGCCAGCACGGCACGACCGATCCGCCCGATCGGATCGACGGTGGCCCCGGCGATCACCCCGGCAGCATGGACGAGTTGATCACGAGCGGCGTACAACGCGACGGTGAAACTGGCCCGGTCGGCGGTGGTCGCCGCATCGTGCGCTGTCGCGTCGGCCATCGCCAGCCGCAGCACCTGATAGGTGGTCAGCAGTGCGTAGAGTTCCTGCTCGATCCCGGCCGGGGTGCGGGCACGCAGCACCCGACCCCCGAGCGTCGTCGATTTCATCTCCAGATAGACGGTTTCGATCTCCCAGCGCTGGTGATACAGAGCGACCAGGTCGAGGGCGGGGAACTGCCGATGATCGGTCAGTGTGGTGATCAGCCGGTACCGGCCGGTGCGGGTGGACCCGTCGGTGTGCACGAGGATCTGCGCGTCGATCACCCGCAGACGATGCGCTCCGAGCACGGTCAGCCACGACCCGTCGGGCAGGGCGGCCACCGGCGGCAGCCGACGGGAGTCCTTGCAGCGGAACAGTAGATCGGCGCCGGTACCGGCGACCCCGGCGATCAGGTCGGCCGCAGCGAAATTACGATCGGCCAACAGCATCATGCCCGGGCGCAGACATCCGAACAATCTTGGTGTGTAGCGGGTTTCGCCGATGTCGGTGGGTCCGAACACCGCGCCGAGCACGGTGCGAGTACCGCAGGCGACGACCGCCAACAGGCGCAGCAGGGGTATCCCGAGCCGCCGTGCGAACCGGTTTGACGGCGGTAGCGGGTCAGGTTCGCGGCACTATCGGGTACCGACATCGTGGTTCCGTCGATCGCGCATACCAGCAGGCCGTGCCAGCGTAGCGGCGCGGCCGGTGGGCCGGCGAGCAGTTCGAACAATGCGCGTAGCGGTGCCGGTCCGATCCGGCGTCGGGCCTGCGCGAGTGCCGAGGATCCGGGGTTGGCGACGGGCAGTCCGGTCAGGCCCGAGGTCAGCCGCGCCCAGACCTGCCGGTATCCGAGGTCCTCGAACAGGGCCGCGGCGAGCAGTAGGTACACCACCACCCGCGAGGGCAGTTCTCGGATGCGGGCCTGCACCGTTCCGGTCGCGGTCAGTGCCTCGTCGACCATCTCGAAGGGGACGAGTTGGGTCAGTTCGCCGAGGTGGCCGGGAGCGAATCGGCCCGCTGCTACGGTGCGGGCGGGTGGGATGACAGACTGGGTGTCCAACGGGGTTCCTGCCGTGCGGTGATCTTGGTCGACACTGTTCTAGCAGGAACTTCGTTGCTTGTTGTGGAGGGTTGACACACCCCACGGAATCCTTAACTGCGCGGCATTGCGGTTATGCCGTCTCGCCGGAGCCTGCCGAGGCGCCGACCACATCCCGAGCGCTCGCGGCTCCGTCGAGAACCAGCAGCAGCATCGTCGTCAGCGCGGTGTCTTCGAGGCCCGTGACGGGGAACGAGTAGCGCAGGACCACATCCGCCTCTGCGTCGCGTTCGATCAGATGCACCGACCCGAACTGCACGGTGTCGGCGGCCGTCGCCACCCGCGCACGCACGTCGTCGCCGAGCGGGAGATCCCAGCCGAGAATCCCGGTGAGCGACACGACGTCGAGGCCCTCGGTGAGGGTGACCACCTGCACCGCGAACGGGACGGCACCGTAGTCGAAGCCCAGGGCGTCGTCGCCATTGGTCGCGGAGGTCCGCATGTCGACGAACGGAGTGAGCAGCCCAGCGATCCGCTCCCGGAATGCCGTCATTTCACACCCCCGAACCGACGGTCGCGGGAGGCGTATTCGACGCAGGCCGCCCAGAGGTCGCGTCGGTCGAAGTCGGGAAAGTTCTTGTCCTGGAACACCATTTCTGCATAGGCGGACTGCCATAGCAGGAAGTTCGAGAACCGCTGCTCTCCCGACGGCCGGAGAAACAGGTCGACGTCGGGCATATCCGGCTCGTCGAGATAACGGGCAATCGTGGCTTCGCTGACCTTCTCGGGATCGATCTCTCCGGCCGCGACGCGACGTGCTATCTCACGGGTGGCATCGGCGATCTCGGCCCGGCCACCGTAGTTGACGCACATGACAAGTGTCATCACGTCGTTGTCCTTGGTGAGATCCTCGGCGATCTCGAGTTCCTTGATGACACTGCGCCACAGACGTGGGCGGCGTCCCGCCCACCTGACACGCACACCCATCTCGTGCATCTCATCGCGGCGCCGGCGGATCACGTCGCGGTTGAAGCCCATGAGGAATCGCACCTCGTCGGGGCTCCGCTTCCAGTTCTCGGTGGAGAACGCGTAGGCGGACAGCCACTTGACGCCCACCTCGATGCTGCCGCACACCGCATCCATCAGGACGGCTTCGCCACGTTCGTGACCGGCAGTGCGAGGTAGTCCGCGCTCCTGCGCCCAACGACCGTTGCCGTCCATGACCAGCGCGACGTGCTGCGGGATCAGCTCGGGCTGGATGATCGGGGCGCGCACACCCGACGGATGAGGGTCGGGTGGGCGGATCGTGCGGTCAGCCGGTCGGTGCGGTTCGCGTCGTCGAATCACGCTCCCCATCCTGCCTGACGCCGGTTTCCTGGTTTTCTGCCCCGTGCGGACTACTGCGTTCGATGAGCGGCAGCGACCGCAGCTGACGCTCGAGATGCCATTGCAGATGCGCGGCGATCAGGCCGCTGGCCTGGCTGCGCACCGAGGTCGGCGCCGCTTCACTGACCTCCCAGCGCCCTCGGTTGAGCGCGTCCATCAGTTCCAGCACTCCCTGCGCAGGTGTCGCCGCGCCGGGCGGCCGGCATTCCACACAGACCGCGCCGCCCGCCCCGACATGGAATGCCGTGTGCGGTCCCGGCCGGTCGCAGCGGGCGCACTGTGTGATCGCGGGTGCCCACCCGGCGTAGAGCATGGCGCGCAGCAGAAAGGCGTCGAATACCAACTCCGGGGGCCGCGTCCGATCGCACACCGCACGCAGGGCGCCGACGGTCAGGGCGTGGAGCCGGGGCACGGGCGCGCGCTCCTCGCCCGCGAGCCGTTCGGCCGTCTCGAGGATCGCGCAGGCGGTGGTGTAGCGCCCGTAGTCGTCGACGATGCCGATCGCGAATGCGTCGAGGGTCTGGACCTGGGTGACGATATCGAGGTTGCGTCCGGGGTGCAGTTGCACGTCGATGTGGGCGAAGGGTTCCAGTCGCGCACCGAACTTCGAGCGGGTGCGGCGCACGCCCTTCGCGACGGCTCTGACGAGCCCGTGCCGACGGGTGAGCAGGGTGACGATGCGGTCGGCCTCGCCCAGCTTGTGCTGACGCAGCACCACGGCATTGTCCCTGTACAACCTCACGCCTCCGAGTGTGTCACGTCGGCACGACAGCACCTGTTGTGCGGGCGGCGGGAGTCCCGGGAATTCCTCGACACCCGATATTGGAACGCGTTACTGTTCGTTCGAACGAACAACGTTGGGGGATGCATGACGACGCAGGACTTACCCGCCCGGTCCGCCGGACTGACCGACATGGCTGCAGCACTCGAAGCAGGGACCACCACCTCGGTGGCACTCGTCCGCGCCGCACTCGACCGCATCGACGCGAGCCGAACCACGCTCAACGCTTTCCGCGTCGTGCGGCGCGAAGCGGCACCGACCGAGGCGGCAGAGGCCGATCGTCGCCGCGCTGCGGGCGAGCACGCTCCTCTACTGGGCGTCCCGATCGCGGTCAAGGACGACACCGACATCTCCGGTGAGAACACAGCCTTCGGCTGCGCGGGAGACTTCCCGGTTCGGCAACACGACGCCGAGGTGGTCCGACAACTCCGCAACGCAGGCGCCGTGATAGTCGGCAAGACCCACTCCTCCGAGGTCGGTCAGTGGCCCCTGACCGGCAACCCGACCTACGGACACACGCGAAATCCCTGGTCGCGCGACCACACGCCGGGCGGTTCGTCCGGCGGGAGCGCTGCCGCAGTTGCCGCGGGACTGGTCCCCGCAGCGCTCGGCTCCGACGGCGCCGGTTCGGTTCGGATCCCGTGCGCATGGACGAACCTGGTGGGCATCAAGCCGCAACGCGGCCGGATCTCGATGTGGCCGCATCCCGAGTCGTTCTACGGGCTGACCACCCACGGCCCCCTCGCCCGCACCGTCGCCGATGCGGCACTCCTGCTCGACACGGTGACCGGTAATCACCCCGGCGACCTCCATCGCCGCGACTCGCCGACGGTCTCCGACGCAGTGGGACGCGACCCCGGCCGCCTGAGAATTGCACTGTCCCTGAAGCTTCCGTTCACGGCAACACCTACACGGCTCGACCCACGGGTACGCACCCGCATCACCGCACTCGCGACCACACTCCGCGATCTCGGACACGAGGTGATACTCGCCGACCCCGACTACGGAATCACGTTCGGACTGAACTTCCTCCCGCGATCGATGGCCGGGATCCACGACTGGGTGAACGCACTGGCCGACCCGTCGCTCGTAGATCGCCGCACCCGCGCCAATGCGCACACCGGCAAACTCCTGCACGGGCTTCCGCTCCGTGCTGCCCTGGCTGCCGAGCCCCGGCTCAGGGGTCGGGTCGGCCGGATCTTCGATCGAGTCGACGTCGTGCTGACTCCCACCACGGCAACACCACCACCGACGGTCGACGCGATCGACGGTCTCGGCGGGTGGGCGACCGACAAGGTGATCACCGCTGCGTGCCCGTACGCATGGCCGTGGAATGTGCTCGGATGGCCCGGCGTGAATATTCCCGCAGGGTTCACCGACGACGGATTGCCCATCGGTGCACAGCTTCTCGGACCTGACAACTCCGAGCCGATGCTCGTGTCGCTCGCCGCTCAACTCGAATCGGTACTGCGCTGGCACGAACAGAGCCCGGCGGGGTGGTGGTAGTCGTGGCCACGGATGCTCGGCACCGCATCATCGACGCGACACTGCATCTCGTCGGCACCCACGGGATTGCAGGAATCACCAATCGGCGGATCGCTTCTCGTGCCGAGGTGTCACTGGGGTCGATCACCTACCACTTCCCCAGCCAGTCCGACCTCCTCGGGGCCGCGCTCACCACCTTCGTCGAGGAGGAAACCGAACGACTGCGTGCGATCGCGGAAACATATCGATCGCAGACACTTTCGTTCACGGAAGCCGCGGTGATCACCGAGCGGGTGGCGACGGACCTCGCGTTCACCGCCGAGAGGATCGCACCATACGAGCTGTGGATCCAGGCGGGCCGGGACCCGGATCTGCGTGCGACCGCAGACGACTGCTGGTCTGCGTACGACGCCCTCACCGTGGCAATCCTCCGTGCCCTCGGCGTCCCGAATGCGGAGACGCTCGGACCGGTCCTCGTCGCGACGATCGCAGGACTGCAACTGCGCCGCCTGTCGACCGGGTCCGACACGGACTTGGCCGCTGCCACACTCCTCCTACTGCGGGCAGCGGCGGCACAACCTTGACGCACCGGGACCCAGGGCTCAGCTCTCAGAGCCGCACCGGCACCCTCACAATCGCACCGTACCGGTCCCCACTTCCCTACCGCCCTCCAGAACACCGACTTTCACATCCTCCGATCCCACGGTCACCTCGACGGTGCACACGAACGGCACGATCGACCTCGTGCCCGGTTCGAACGGCTCACCATGGGCAGGCCCTTTGACCGTGCAGGTGATCGCATCCGCAGACGCGAACGACACCTGCGGGCGGTACCCGGAGTAGAACGGCGTACTACGTCCGCCGACGTTGCTGGGCCTCATCGACAGATCAACGGGAATCTCTTCGCCCGCAGTGAACGTGATCGGCACCGCGGCGACATCGCCACCCGAGCCGCACCCTGCGACAAGAAGCAGCGACGCCGCGGCGACCGCGACCGGGACAAACATGCGCATTCGAACCTCCGCATCGACAACGATGCGGAGACCCTAGTCTCATCGGACAATTCCGACACCTACGCGTTCCATCGACAACATCGGCACACGCGACAGCGGAAGGTCAGAATCCGAGGCGTCCCAATTGCTTCGGGTCCCGCTGCCAATCCTTCGCGACCTTGACATGCAGCTCGAGGAAGATCTTCACACCGAGCAGCTTCTCGATCTGGGCACGCGCCGCCGTCCCGACCTGACGCAACCGTGCGCCACCCTTGCCGATGACGATCCCCTTCTGGCTCGGACGCTCCACATAGAGCAGAGCATGCACATCGAGCATCTCGCCCTGCTTCTCGGTACGTCCCTCTCGCTCGCGCACTTCCTCGATCACCACGGCGAGCGAGTGCGGAAGCTCGTCTCCGAGGCCTTCGAGCGCCGCTTCACGGATGAGTTCGGCCATGAGGGTTTCCTCGGGCTCATCGGTGAGCTCACCGTCGGGGTAGAACGCCGGTCCCGGCTCCATGTGCGACGCGATCACGTCGACGAGAACCTCGACCTGCTCCCCCGATGTCGCGGACACGGGAACCACGTCGGTCTCGCCGCCGAACAGCTTCGACACCGCGAGCAGCTGCGCCGCGACCTGTTGCTTGCCCACCTTGTCGATCTTCGTCACGATCGCGATCAGCGGTGTGCGCGGCGCAACGGTGCGAACCTGTTCGAGGATCCACCGGTCGCCAGGACCGATCTTCTCGTCTGCGGGAAAGCACATTCCGATGGCGTCGACCTCCGAGTACGTGTCGCGCACGAGGTCGTTGAGACGCTGTCCGAGCAGGGTGCGGGGCCGGTGCAGCCCCGGTGTGTCGACGAGGATCAACTGCGTGTGCTCGCGGTGGACGATCCCGCGGATCGTGTGGCGGGTGGTCTGCGGACGCGACGAGGTGATCGCGATCTTGCTGCCGACCAGTGCATTCGTCAACGTCGACTTGCCGGTATTGGGCCGCCCGACGAAGCAGATGAATCCGGAACGGAAATCGGACTCGTTCACTTTGTGTTCTGCCATCTGATGTTCGACGCTGCTACGTCCTCGTTCACGATGCAGAGCACGCGCCGTCCTCCTTTCGAGAGGTGGGTGAGTCTTCGGATTCCGAAACGCGCCGGACGAACACGGTGTTCACTCGGACGCGACCGCGGACATCGGGTCCGCCCTCGCCGCGCAGAACGAGACCGTGGGTGTGTACCTGAGAACCCGGCAGCGGAACACGACCGAGTTCGTAGCCGAGGAGACCGCCGACGGTGTCGACCTCGTCGTCGTCGATTTCGATGCCGAACAGTTCACCGAGGTCCTCGACCGGCAAGCGCGCGGAGACACGGTAGGTGTCGTCGCCGAGATCATCGATGTCGGGGATCTCACCGACGTCGTACTCGTCGGCGATCTCACCCACGATCTCCTCGATGACGTCCTCGATCGTGACCAGGCCTGCGATGCCGCCGTATTCGTCGACGAGCACAGCCATGTGATTGCGGTCGCGCTGCATGTCGGAGAGCAATTCGTCGAGACGCTTGGAATCGGGCACGAACACCGGCGGACGCATCACGTCGGCGACCGAGACGCTGTGCCCGCCGTCGCTTGCGTCATAGGTCTGCTGCACCAGATCCTTCAGATAGACGACACCGCAGATGTCGTCGACGTTCTCGCCGATCACCGGGATGCGTGAGTGCCCGCTCCGCACTGCCAGGGATGTCGCCTGACCAGCGGTCTTGGTGTTCTCGATCCAGACCATCTCAGGTCGCGGCACCATGATCTCGCGCGCAGTGGTGTCGCCGAAGTCGAAGACCGACTGGATCATCCGTCGCTCGTCGTCGGCCACCACCCCACTCTCCTGCGCCAGGTCGACGAGTTCGCGCAGTTCGATCTCGTTGGCGAACGGGCCGTTGCGGAAACCTCGGCCAGGGGTGACGGCGTTACCCACGAGGATGAGGATCCGGCTGATCGGACCCAGGATCACACCGAGCACACGCAGGGGCACGGTGGCGGTGAGTGCGATCGAGTAGGCGTGCTGGCGGCCGAGCGTGCGCGGCCCCACACCGATGACGACATAGTCGATCACCACCATCACCGTGGCGCTGATGACGAGCGCCCAGCTACGACTGAGGTGATCGAGCAATTCTCCCGCGAGCACCACTGTCGCGGTCAGCTCACACAGGATGCGCAGCAGTACCGCGAGATTGATATAGCGGGGACGATCTTCGAGGAGCGTAAGAAGTCTGCGGGCGCCTGCACGGCCGTCCTTCGCGAGCTCTTCCACACGAGCCGCCGACACCGTGTTCAGCGCCGAATCGATTGCGGCGAACAGTCCGCCGAATATCACGAGGAGAAAAGCGAGAACGTAGGAGAAGATCACGATACTCACGCGGCACTCACTCCTGCGCGCCCTGCAGCATCCGCGGCTGTGCCATCGGGCGACACCGTCGCTGTGCCATCGGGCGACACCGTCGCTGTGCCATCGGGCGACACCGTCGCTGTGCCATCCGGCGACACCGTCGCTGCGTCATCCGGCGACACCGTCACAGCTCCGGATTGTCGACGAATCCGGCCTTTCCGAGCAGCTGCTGATCGCGCGCAGCCAGCCGGGCATCACGCTCGGCGAGCCGCAACTCCTCGTACCACTCGGCGAGCAACTGGTTCTGCAGGCCGAACATTTCCTTCTCTTCTTCGGGTTCGGCGTGGTCGTAGCCGAGCAGATGCAGCATGCCGTGCACCGTGAGAAGAGCAAGTTCGTTGTCGAGCGAATGGCCGGCCTTCTCTGCCTGATCTGCAGCGAACGACGGGCACAGCACGATGTCGCCGAGCATGGACGGGCCCGGTTCCGGTGCGTCCGGGCGACCGCCCGGCTCGAGTTCGTCCATCGGAAACGACATCACGTCGGTCGGGCCGGGTAGATCCATCCAACGCACATGCAGATCTGCCATGGTGTTCGAATCCACGAGCACCATCGACAATTCCGCTGCGGGGTGCACGTCCATTCGGGCGATGACGAAACGGGCGACGTCGAGCAGGTCTTCCTCGACGACCTCCATCCCGGATTCGTTCGAGATTTCGATGCTCATGACTGTCGTTCCTTCTGCACTTCTGACGGATTCGGGTTGTGCTGCATGATCACCGGCGTGGGATCCGGTGTTGCGCGGCTCGTCGCTGGGCTCGGTTTCCGATGACCGCATCGCCACTTCTCTCGGCTTCGAAACGCCCGTAGGCGTCGACGATGTCGGAGACGAGTCGGTGACGGACCACGTCGCTGCTGTCGAGCCGCGCGAACTCGATGTCGTCGATGTCGTCGAGGATCTCAGCGGCTGCGGCAAGACCCGATTTTGCGCCACCGGGCAGGTCGATCTGGGTGATGTCGCCGGTCACCACGATCTTCGATCCGAAGCCGAGACGGGTGAGGAACATCTTCATCTGCTCGGCGGTGGTGTTCTGCGCTTCGTCGAGGATGATGAATGCATCATTCAAACTTCTACCACGCATGTACGCCAGCGGCGCGACCTCGATCACCCCGGCCTGCATGAGCTTCGGGATCGCTTCGGGATCCATCATGTCGTGCAGGGCGTCGTGGAGAGGCCGCAGGTACGGGTCGATCTTCTCGTGCAGGGTTCCGGGCAGGAAACCGAGACGTTCGCCTGCCTCGACCGCGGGACGGGTGAGGATGATGCGGGTGACCTGCTTGGTCTGCAGAGCCTGCACGGCCTTCGCCATCGCCAGGTAGGTCTTGCCGGTTCCGGCCGGGCCGATACCGAACACGATCGTGTTGGCGTCGATTGCGTCGACATACCGTTTCTGATTGAGGGTCTTCGGCCGGATGGTCTTCCCGCGCCGGGACAGGATGTCGAGGCTGAGCACCTCCGCCGGCGAATCCGACAGCCCGTTCGTGAGCATCCCCACCGTCCGGCGCACGGCATCGGGGCCCAGTTGCTGCCCGCGGCGCACCAGCGTGACCAGTTCACCGATCACGCGTTCGGCGAGGGCAACGTCTGCGGGGCTCCCGCTCAGGGTGACGGTATTGCCGCGCACGTGGATGTCGGCTGCGAGGGCCGTCTCGAGTGCGATGAGATTCTCGTCGGCTGCCCCCACCAGGGGTGCTGCAGCCTCCGGCGGGAGATCCAGGCTCGATCGGACCGGGATCCGGTCTACGTCGTCGGGGTCGCGGGTGCGGTCTGGTTCACTCACGTGGACGGAACGGCCTGCTTTCGGTTCAGATACGGACACGACGGGCGTCGTGTCCGTAGCCCAGTCTAGCGCCGTACGGTGCACACATTCACAGCATTGTGCGGCAGACCGTGTTCGGCTCCGCGTCGTGACCCGGATTCACGCCGTGGTCTGCAGCCACCGCCGTGCAGACGCCACGACCTCCTCGGCGCGGTCGGGAGCGACACCCGCGAGGACCAGTACACCGAGCGCCATGGCGCCGCCGGCATCGTCGACGCCCCCGCGGTTGGCGTGTTCGAGCGTGGCCATGGTCAGGCCCTCCATCATCGCGACGAGCACGGAGGTCGGAAGATAGGCAGAGAACACGCCTGCCGCGCGACCCCGGTCGACGACACCGTAGGTGTGCGTGCGGACCGGCGCAATGAGCTCACTGATGCGGTCCTCACCGACTTCCTTGCGCGCGAACGACAGAAGTACCCGATATCGGTCGCCGACCGGACTGAGGCGCAGAACCCCCGCCGCGAGCGCCACGGCGGCGTCCTCGGGTTCGGGGGGCTCGACGGACGCGGCGAGCGCCGCTCCTGCCTCGTCGGCAAGTCCCTCGACGAGCGCGTCCCGGTTGGGGAAATGCGCGTACACGGTGCGTCGCACCACACCGGCGGCCTTCGCCACGTCGTCCATACTCGAGTCCGGGTCCGATGCGAAGCAGCGCATCGCCGCGTCGAGGATCCGTGAACGGTTCACGTTCGTGCGTTTCCGCGGTCGCATGACCGACTCCTCCACGCTGCTCATCCTCGTTTCGCCGTACGTGTGATGCACCTTCCAGTCTAGTTGCACACGACTGTGCAATTAGCTAGATTGCACACGACTGTGCAATCCAGGCCCGGAGCCGGGCCCGCATGGAGGAGAGCTCATGACCGACACCACCCCGGAGATCCGGGCATCAGTCCGCTCCGACAGCCCCTACCCACGTCGATGGGCCGCTCTCGCAACGCTGTGCCTGAGCCTTCTCATCGTGGTGATGGCGAATACCGCGCTGATCGTGGCAGCGCCGAGCATGCTGCGTGACCTGCAGCTGACGAGCACCGATATGCAGTGGATCATCGACGGCTACACGGTTCCGTATGCAGCGCTCATGCTGCTGTGCGGGGTCCTCGGCGACCGGTTCGGCCGACGACGCGCGCTCCTCGCCGGTCTCGCGGTGTTCGCCGCGGGAGCGGTATACGGGAGCCTCGCCGACAGCGCCATCGAGGTGATCGCCGCACGCATCGTGATGGGCGTCGGCGCGGCCGTGATCATGCCGGCCACCCTCTCGCTCCTGGTCGCGATGTTTCCGGCACACGAACGCGCCCGCGCGATCGCCGCATGGGCCGCGACCTCCGGCCTCGCGATCGCTCTCGGGCCACTACTTGCCGGGTGGTTGCTCGAATCGCATTCCTGGGGCTCGACATTCCTGATCAACGTGCCCATCGCCGCGGCAGCGGCGATCGCCTCCCTCGCGCTCGTCCCGGCCTCCCGCGCAGACCATGTCGACCGCACCGACTGGATCGGCGGGCTGCTGTCGATCGTCACCGTCGGCGGTCTCGTGTACGCGATCATCGACGGATTCCACTTCGGCTGGAGCCCAGCTACTCTCGCGGTTCTGGCAACTGCGGCGACAGCAGCGGTGGCGTTCGTCGCCTGGGAACTGCGGCACCCGCACCCGCTGCTCGACCTCGCACGAGTTGTGGATCGGACCGTCGGGGCCGCGTGCATCTCGGTGCTGCTCTTGTTCTTCGCGACCTTCGGAGTCATCTACTTCGTCGCACAGCAATTCCAGTTCGTGCTCGGCTACGGGCCGCTCGAAACCGGTCTCCGCCTGCTCCCGCTGGCCGTGGCGGTGTCCGCGGGCGCAGCCGGCAGCGCTCGTCTCGCACCCCGATTCGGGACTCGCGCGACTGTGACCGCCGGGATGGCCGCGGCCACGGTCGGGGTGCTCGTACTCACGCAGTCCCACTCCGCTTCGGGATTCGAGATCTATCTCGTCTGCCTGCTGCTCCTCGGCATCGGCATCGGCCTGTCGACTCCACCCGCCACCGACCTGATCATGGCCGGTTTCCCGGAAAACGAACTCGGCGCCGCAGGCGGCCTCAACGACACCGCCGTCGAATTCGGCGGTTCGCTCGGAATCGCGGTGCTCGGCTCGGTTCTCGCCACCACCTATCACCGGGAAATCGCAGGCTTCCTGTCGGATCTTCCCTTCACGAACCTGACAGGATCGATGGCCGAACAGGCCGAGCTGGCCATCGCTGCAGCCGGCGACTCCGTAGGTGGTGCCTCGATCGTCGCAGAGGAACTCGCCGCGAATCCCCTCGCCGCGTCCCACGCGGAACCGTTGCGAGAAGCCGCCGGTGCCGCGTTCGCCGATGCGATCGGGCAAGCCAGCCTGGTCGGCGGCATTTCTCTGGCGATCGGAACTCTACTGGTGGCAGCAATTCTTCCGTCGAAGGACCGTGACATGCTCGAGCCCGCGCACTAGTCCGCCCCATCCGTCCACGGGTCGTCGCCCAGCACCGCCTGCAACGTCAGTTCCCAGCTGCGGGTGGTGCGGTCGAGGAACGCATTGTGTCCCTCCCCCGGCACCTCCCACAGCACGACCCGGTCGCCGGCGGCACCTGCGGCGTCGACATATGCACGACTGGCGGCCGCGGGTACCTGCACGTCCCCGCTGCCGTGGATACACACTGTCGGCACCCCGGTCGGGACCCGGTGCAGCGGCGACGCATCGTGATACAGCTGCGGATCGTCCGAATAGGACACTCCGAACAATGCCTCGAGTGGACCGCCGCCGCGAGCGGCCCTGGACACGAGGTCGAGGGCACCTGCCTGGGAGATCACGCGACTCGGCCGCACCGGGCAGTCGCGTCTGCCCGCCACCCACAGCGCAAGTTGAGCACCCGCAGAATGCCCGACGATCCGGACGTCGGCGACGTCCAGCGGAACCGGCGAAGATTCGAGCAGCAAGGTCGAGGTCGCGACGAGTGCGGATTCGATGTCGGCGCTCGTCTCCGGCCACGCGCCGCCTGCCCCGACTCTCCGGTACTCGACGTTCCACGCAGCCACCCCGCGCCGGGCGAGCTCGGCCGCCAGCGTCGTCGCCAGGTTGAGGTGGAAGTCTGCGCTCCAGTAGCCGCCGTGGATCAGCATCACCACCGGTAGCGGGCCGTCGACCTCGGTCGGTGTGTACAGGTACCCGAACTGGGCCGGCTCGGAACCGTAGTCGATGCGGATGCGTGGCATACGCATCATTATCGATCAGTGCAAAGGCTGTTGATTCCAGCGGTCGGTGAGCACGCCCACCGCACCGAGCGCCACCGCTGCAGCCGACGACGTGCGCAGCACCGTCGGTCCGAGCGATACCGCGCTCGCTCCGGCACCCACGAGCGCTTCGACTTCGGCGTCGTCGAGTCCGCCTTCCGGACCGACGACGAGGACGAGTTCGGGGGCCGCGGCAAGAGCCAGGGACGAGAACGGAACGGTGGCCGACTCGTGCAGCACCGCGGCGACACCTCCGCCCTCGACGCTCTCACGTACCCGCGCCACGACGTCGGCGGTGCGGTGCAGCGAGGCCACCTCCGGCACATACGCGCGCCGAGATTGCTTAGCCGCGGCCATTGCCGCCGCCTGCCACTTGGCCGTCCCCTTGTCCGCTTTGGAGTCCCATCGCGCGACACACCGTGACGACTGCCACGGCACGAATCCGTCGGCGCCCGCCTCCGTGGCGAGCTCGACGGCGAGCTCCGACCGTTCGGACTTCGGGAGGGCCTGGACGACGGTCACCGACGGTCGCGGCGGTGCGATCGTGCCGCGGCCGAGGACGACGGCCTCGAGCCGGTCCTTGGCCACTGCCGTCACCTCGACATCGGCGACGCCGCCCCTGCCGTCGGAGAGCACGAGTCGTTCCCCGACAGAGATCCGGCGCACCGTTGCCGCGTGTCGGCCCTCCTTGCCGTCGAGAACGGCGATAGCTCCCGTCTCGGGCAGCGGGTCGAGATAGAACAGCGTCGCGGCCACCGTGGTCGCCTAGCGGACGTTGAACGCGTCGCGCAGACGCGAGAACAGGCCCGACGAATGCTGCGACGACTTCGACACGACTTCCACGCGGTCGCGCTCGTTCATGATGCGGTACTCGTCGAGCAGCTTGGTCTGCTTGTGATCGAGCTTGGTCGGCACCACCACTTCGAGATGCGCGTGGAGGTCGCCGCGCGCACCCGAACGCAGTTTCGGCATTCCGTGGCCGCGGATCACCGATACCGAACCGGGTTGCGTACCGGCATCGACGGTGATGTCGATCGCGCCGTCGAGGATCGTGTCGAGGCTCACGGTGGTTCCGAGCGCTGCGTCGACCATCGGCACCCGGATGGTGCAGTGCAGGTCGTCACCGTCACGCACGAACACGTCGTGCTGCTGCTCGACGACCTCGACGTAGAGGTCACCGGCCGGCCCTCCACCCGGGCCCACCTCACCCTGCGCCGCGAGACGGATCCGCATTCCGTTGCCCACGCCGGCGGGGATCTTCACTGTGATTTCACGGCGCGCCCGCACCCGGCCGTCGCCACCGCACTTGCGGCAGGGGTCGGGGATGGTCTCGCCGACTCCGCGGCAGGTGGGGCACGGACGCGAGGTCATGACCTGGCCGAGGAACGAACGCTGGACCGACTGGACTTCACCGGCGCCGCCGCACGTTTCACACCGGACCGGCTTGGAATCGCCGTGGGTGCCGGAACCGGTGCAGGAGTCGCACAGGATCGCAGTGTCGACTGTCACGCTCTTGGTCACACCCCGAGCGCATTCGTCCAGCGTCAGGCGGGTGCGCAGCAGCGAGTCGGCACCCGGTTGGACGCGTCCTCGAGGACCGCGGGAGCCGCCACCCCCACCGCCGAAGAACGCTTCGAACACGTCTCCGAGACCACCGAAGCCCGCACCACCGAAGCCGCCGGCGCCTGCACCACCGCCCGACGCGAGCGGGTCACCGCCGAGATCGACGATGCGGCGCTTCTCCGGGTCGGAGAGCACCTCGTATGCAGCAGAGATCTCTTGGAAACGCTTCTGTGCCGACCCGTCCGGGTTGACGTCGGGGTGATGCTCACGCGCCAGCTTGCGATACGCCCGCTTGATCTCCTGGTCGGTCGCATCCTTGGACACACCGAGCGTCCCGTAGTAGTCCACGTTTGGTTCTCGTCCTTACTTCATCTACACAGAATGATCTACACAGCATTGGGCAAGCTCAGCGCTCGCCGAGCACCTCACCGATATATCTCGCAACGGTCGCGACCGATGCGATGGTTCCCGGGTAATCCATCCGGGTGGGGCCGAGCACACCGAGCCCGCCGAACACCGCGCCTGCCGCACCGTACCCGGTGGACACCACGGAGGTGCTGCGCATCTCGGCGACCTGGGTCTCCTCACCGATACGGACGGTGACCCGGCCTGTGTCCTGGCTGGCGGCGAGCAGTTTGAGGACCACCACCTGTTCCTCGAGGGCCTCGAGGACGGTGCGCAACGAACCCGGCATGCCCGGCAGGCCTTCGAAGTCGGCGGCGTTGCGGGTCAGGTTGACGGTGCCACCGAGTACGAGTCGATCCTCGGGGTGCTCGACGAGGGACTCCACCAGTACGGTCGCGCAGCGGATCACGGCGTCACGCAGGTCTTCCGGTGCGTCCTCGGCGAGTTCGGACACAGCGATCGACGCAGCAGCGAGGCGTTTGCCGCTCAGGGCGTTGCCGAGCAGATCGCGCAGCCGCACGAGATCGTCGTCGCCCACGACGTCGCCGAGTTCGACGATCCGTTGGTCGACGCGCCCGGAATCGGTGATGAGCACGAGCAGCAACCGCGCCGGTGTCAGGGCGACGATTTCGAGGTGTCGTACGGACGACGACGACAGGGTCGGGTACTGCACCACCGCGACCTGACGGGTCAGTTGTGCGAGCAAGCGGACCCCGCGACGCAGCACATCGTCGAGGTCGACACCGGACTCGAGGAACTGCAGGATCGCGCGACGCTCGGCCGCCGACAGCGGCTTGACCTCGGCGATCCGGTCG
This sequence comes from Rhodococcus sp. NPDC060090, assembly GCF_042729855.1. Taxonomy (NCBI): domain Bacteria; kingdom Bacillati; phylum Actinomycetota; class Actinomycetes; order Mycobacteriales; family Nocardiaceae; genus Rhodococcus; species Rhodococcus sp. NPDC060090. The sequence continues at coordinate 104,577 of NZ_JBHWXB010000006.1, forward strand.
ACGAACTGCCGGTAGCCCTTGTCGGTGGGTACCCGTCCCGAACTGGTGTGCGTCTGAGAGATGTATCCCTCTGCCTCGAGGACCGCCATGTCGTTGCGGACCGTGGCGCTCGATACACCCAGGTTGTGACGATCGACGAGCGTCTTCGATCCGATCGGTTCCTTGGTGGACACGTAGTCCGCCACGATCGCCCGCAGAACCTGGAATCTCCGTTCCTCGGTGCTCGACATCTGCCCACCTCCGTTCCACCACGTGCATGCCCGAACAAGTGCACCTCGCGCGCGGGGCACGGGTGCACTGTGTGCCGTACCCGCCCAGTCTAATCGTCCCGGAGCCGAACAGATCCATCCGCCACCCCGTGCGTACTGTGGGCGCATGATCTTCAAGGGTGTCCGGGACGGTAAGCCGTATCCCGATCACGGGCTGTCGCTGCGCGATTGGTCGAGAATCCCTCCGCGTCAGATCCGCCTCGACGAGATCGTCACGACCACGAAGGTTCTCGAACTCGATCGACTGCTGTCGGAGGACTCGACGTTCTACGGCGACCTGTTTCCCCACGCTGTGCAGTGGAAAGGGGTCCTGTATCTCGAGGACGGCCTCCACCGGGCCGTGCAGTCCGCACTGCGGAACCGCCCGGTGCTCCATGCCCGCGTCTTCGATTACGACGCACTCGCACCGCTCTCGAGCGTCACATCGCCCGAGGAGACCGATCCGGCAGGCCCTGAAATCCTGGGCGAGCCCCGGTTCCTCTAGCGCTCATTCCCGGTCGGATCCGAGCAGGATCGTCCGCACCACGCCGTCGGCGAGCAACCGGCCGCGGTCCGTGAGGATCAGACGATCACCCGACACGGCGGCCAGCCCGTCGTCGACCACCGTCCCGGCGGCGGCGAGTTCACCGGCGTCCAGTTCGCTCAACGGCAGACCGGTCCGTAGTCGCACGGTGAGCATCACCGATTCGGTGTGGATGTCGTCGGCCGTGAGCTCCTCACTCCCCGCGACCGGCAGTTGCCCGTCGGCGAGGACACCCGCATAGCGCGCGGGATGCTTGAGGTTCCACCAGCGCACCCCGCCGACGTGACTGTGCGCACCGGGTCCCGCACCCCACCAGTCGCCGCCGTCCCAGTAGCCGAGGTTGTGGCCACATCTGGCCGAAAGATCGTCGGCTCGAGCCCAATTGGACACCTCGTACCATGTGAGTCCGGCCGCGGTCAGTCGCCGGTCGATGCGCTCGTACCGGGATGCGAGCACGTCGTCGTCCGGCGCCGGGAGTTCCCCGCGGCGCACCCGCCGCGCCAGCGCGGTCCCGTCCTCGACGATCAGCGCGTAGGCGGACACGTGATCGACGCCCGCTTCCAGCACGGCATCGAGCGACGCATCGAGATCGGCGTCGGTCTCACCTGGCGTTCCGTAGATCAGGTCGAGGTTCACGTGCCCGAATCCGGCCTCCCGCGCCTCGCGGGCAGCGGCGACCGGGCGTCCCGGAGTGTGGGTGCGGTCGAGCACCGCGAGCACGTGGGATGCCGTCGACTGCATGCCCAGGGAGATGCGGGTGTAGCCGGCATCGCGGATCCGTGCGAAAAATTCCGGTGAGGTCGATTCGGGGTTCGATTCGGTGGTCACTTCGGCGTCGGGTGCAAGCCCGAACGACGTGCGGACCGCATCCAGCACGTCGGCCAGCCCGTCGGCGCCGAGCAGCGAGGGTGTGCCGCCGCCGACGAACACGGTCTCGGCCGCCGGCGTCCCACCGCCGTCACGACCGAGCAGCTGGGCCCCGGCGTCGAGTTCGCGGCGGAGCCCCTCGAGCCACGACTCGGGCGACGCCGCGGATCCCAGTTCACCCGCCGTGTAGGTGTTGAAGTCGCAGTAGCCGCAGCGCGTCGCACAGAACGGCACGTGCACGTACACCCCGAAGGGTCTGCTGCCCACTCCGTCGAGTGCGCTTGCCGGCAGTTCGAACCCGTGTCCCGCACCGAGCTCGCTGCCGGTTCTCGTGTCACTCACGAGCTCCAGTGTTCCAGACACAGCTCGCCCCCCGTCGGCGCTGCGCGCCACCCTGACACCGCGCTGCGCGCCCATCCTCGACACGGCGCAGCGCGCCGACCTCGACATTTCCCCGATTTTTGGTGGAAATAGCCTCCGGATTCGGCGGCAACCCCGTGACATGGCACAATGGTCGCCATGACCGGACTCGGAGTGCGACTCGTGGCTCGACGCCACGTGGACCTCAAGCGTGTCTGTGCGTCTATCTGTCTGCCCTGCGCCGCCTGTCGCTAGTACGGCACCAATCCGGCAATTCTCAGATCCCGCCGGATCGAGGCGTGTTCGCATGAGGCCAGCCCCCTCGCGTACTCGATCCGGTCCTTCACTTCAGGAGAACCGCATGTCGTCGACCACCGACGTCGCTCCCCCCGCCGACTCGACACCCCCCGCTCGCCGTCGCTCGGCGAAGCCCACCAAGCGCCGTGCAGAGGGCCAGTGGGCGTTGGGTTACCGCGAGCCGCTCAACGGGAACGAGCAGACCAAGAAGGACGACAATCCGCTCAACGTCCGCCAGCGGATCATCGACACCTACCAGCACGTCGGCTTCGACAACATCGACAAGGCCGATCTCCGCAGCCGCTTCCGCTGGATGGGCCTCTACACGCAGCGTGCCGAAGGCTACGACGGCACCTGGACCGGCGACGACAACGCCGACATCCTCGAAGCCCCGTACTTCATGATGCGGGTCCGCACCGACGGCGGTCAGTTGAACACCGCACAGGTGCGTGCGATCGCGAGCGTCTCGAAGGACTTCGCTCGCGACACCGCAGACATCACCGATCGCCAGAACATCCAGTTTCATTGGATCGAGATCGAGAACGTACCGGAGATCTGGCGTCGACTCGAAGCGGTCGGCCTGGAAACCACCGAGGCGTGCGGCGACTGCCCCCGAGGCATGCTCGGCTCTCCTCTCGCGGGTCTGTCCCCCAACGAGGTCATCGACGCCACCCCGGCGCTCGAGGAGATCAAGCGCCGCTACATCGGCAATCCCGAGTACTCGAACCTTCCCCGTAAGTTCAAGACCGCGATCTCCGGCCAGCCCGACGTGGTGCACGAGATCAACGATGTCTCCTTCGTCGGTGTGAACCACCCCGAGCACGGCCCCGGATTCGATCTGTGGGTCGGCGGCGGTCTGTCGACCAACCCGATGCTCGCGGAGCGCACCGGAGCGTGGATTCCGCTCGACGAGGTGGCGGACGTGTGGGAAGGCGTCGTCGCGATCTTCCGCGACTACGGCTACCGCCGACTGCGCTCGAAGGCGCGCCTGAAGTTCCTGATCAAGGACTGGGGCATCGAGAAGTTCCGTGAAGTACTCGAGACGGAGTATCTGTTGCGCCCGCTCATCGACGGGCCCGCTCCTGAACAGCCGCGCCATCCCATCGACCACGTCGGTGTCACCAAGCAGACCGACGGCCTCAACGCCATCGGGTTCTCCGCGGTGTCCGGCCGGGTGTCCGGCACCATCCTCGACGTCCTCGCGGATTCCATGGACAAGGCCGGAACCGATTCGGTGCGCCTGACCCCGTACCAGAAGCTGGTCGTCGTCAACGTGCCGGACGACAAGATGGCCGGTCTCGACGCCGACCTCGAAGCGGTCGGCCTCAGCTCGCGGCCGTCGCGGTGGCGCCGCAACTTGATCGCTTGCACCGGCCTCGAGTACTGCAAGTTGTCGTTCACCGAGACGCGCAGTCGTTCACAGAATCTCGTTCCGGAGCTCGAAACCCGTCTGGCCGAACTCAATTCCGAACTCGACGTACCGATCACGCTCAACTTCAACGGCTGCCCCAACTCGTGCGCGCGCATCCAGATCGCCGACATCGGGTTCAAGGGCATGCTCGTCGACGACGGCGACGGAAAGCAGATCGAGGGATTCCAGGTGCACCTCGGCGGCAGCCTCGGATTCGACATCGGATTCGGACGCAAGCTGCGTCAGCACCGCATCCTCGCGCACGAAGCGACCGACTACATCGAGCGCGTGGTGCGCAACTTCATCAAGAACCGGAACGCCGGCGAACGCTTCGCCGAGTGGACCGTACGCGCAGACGAGGCGGACCTCCGATGACCACATCCACACACACCTCCGACGACCTTCGTGAACTCGCCGCGCAGGGGGCGGCAAATCTCGAGGGCGCGTCGGCTCAGGAATTGCTGCGATGGACCGAGGAAACGTTCGGCGACTCGTACATCGTGGCGTCGAACATGCAGGACGGGGTGCTCGTGCACCTCGCCGCGCAGTTCCACCCCGGCGTCGATGTCCTGTTCCTCGAAACGGGCTACCACTTCGCCGAAACTCTCGGCACCCGCGACGCCGTGGAACAGGTGTACGGCGTCAACGTGATCAATGCAGCCGCGAAGCAGACCGTCGCCGAGCAGGACGCCCTGCTGGGCAAGGACCTGTTCGCCCGCGACCCGAGCGAGTGCTGCCGCCTGCGGAAGGTGGTGCCGCTGAAGGACACCCTCAGCGGATACCGCGCGTGGGTGACCGGAATCCGGAGGGTCGAGTCGCCCACTCGGGCGAACGCACCGCTGATCTCGTTCGACGAGGCGTTCGGGCTCGTCAAGATCAACCCGATCGCGGCATGGACCGATGAGGACATGCAGAACTACATCGACGAACACGGAATTCTCGTCAATCCCCTCGTCGACGAGGGGTACCCGTCCATCGGGTGCGCCCCGTGCACGAACAAGCCACTTCCCGGGGCCGACCCGCGCAGCGGACGCTGGGCCGGCCAAGCCAAGACCGAATGCGGGTTGCACTCCTCATGACACTCATCGATACGACAACTTCCGAACAGCGAGCAAAGCTGGACGGCAACAAGTTCGACACTCTCGACGCCCTCGAGTCGGAAGCGATCCATATCTTCCGTGAGGTCGCGGGCGAGTTCGAACGGCCCGTGATCCTGTTCTCGGGCGGCAAGGACTCGACCGTCCTCCTCCACCTCGCGATCAAGGCGTTCTGGCCTGCACCACTTCCCTTCGCGCTGCTACATGTGGACACCGGCCACAACCTTCCCGAGGTGCTCGTATTCCGCGACTACGTCGTCGAGAAGTACAACCTGCGGCTGCACGTCGCGAGCGTCGAGGAATACATCGCCGACGGCCGCCTCACCGAGCGGCCCGACGGCATCCGCAACCCGCTGCAGACCGTGCCACTGCTCGACGCCATCTCCGAGAACCGGTTCGACGCTGTCTTCGGCGGCGCGCGCCGCGACGAGGAACGCGCACGCGCCAAGGAGCGGATCTTCTCGCTGCGCAACGCATTCGGCCAGTGGGATCCCAAGCGGCAGCGTCCCGAGCTGTGGAACCTGTACAACGGCAAGCACGCCCCGGGTGAGCAGGTACGCGTCTTCCCTCTGAGTAACTTCACCGAGCTCGACATCTGGCGCTACATCGCGCGCGAGAACGTGGAGCTCGCGAGCATCTACTACGCGCACGAGCGTCCCGTCTACCAGCGTGACGGCATGTGGATGACCCCCGGCGTGTGGGGTGGCCCGAAGGACAGCGAAGAACTGCAGACCCTGTCGGTGCGGTACCGCACCGTCGGCGACGGCTCCACCACCGGCGCGGTGCTCTCCGACGCGGCCGACAACGAGGCCATCCTGGCCGAGGTGGCGGCATCCCGTCTGACCGAACGCGGCGCAACCCGTGGCGACGACCGAGTTTCCGAAGCGGCCATGGAAGACCGCAAGCGAGAGGGCTACTTCTGATCATGAGCGACCTCCTTCGCCTGGCTACCGCCGGGAGCGTCGACGACGGCAAGTCCACCCTGGTGGGCCGGCTGCTGTACGACACGAAATCCGTTCTGGCCGACCAGATCGATGCCGTCACCCGCGCATCGGTCGACCGCGGCCTCGATACCCCCGACCTGTCGCTGCTCGTCGACGGCCTGCGCGCCGAGCGTGAGCAGGGCATCACCATCGACGTCGCCTACCGGTACTTCGCCACGCCGCAGCGCAGCTTCGTGCTCGCCGACACCCCCGGTCACGTGCAGTACACCCGCAACACGGTGTCGGGTGCCTCCACAGCACAACTCGTCGTGCTGCTCGTCGACGCGCGGAAAGGTGTCATCGAGCAAACCCGCAAGCATGCCGCGGTCCTCGCGCTGCTCGGTGTGCCCAAGCTGGTGCTCGCCGTCAACAAGATCGATCTCGTCGAGAATCCGGCGCAGGTGTTCGCCGACATCCGGGACGAGTTCACCTCGCTCACCCGCTCGCTCGGCTGGGCGCCCGAGGACGTGCAGGAGATCCCTGTCTCCGCGCTGCACGGTGACAACGTCGCGACGCGCTCGGAGAACACCCCGTTCTACGACGGCCCGACCCTCATCGAGCACCTCGAGTCTGTTCCGGTGGATGCCGATGTGCACGGGCGACACGACGTCGGTCTGCGCTTCGCGGTCCAGTACGTGATCCGGCCCCGCACCGCCGAGCATCCCGACTACCGCGGCTACGCCGGCCAGATCGGTGCCGGCTCGGTCCGCCCCGGAGACGAGGTCGTGATCCTGCCGTCCGGTATCCGTACGACGGTCGAGCGCATCGACACCGCCGACGGCGAACTCGACGTTGCCCACGCAGGCCGCTCGGTGACCTTGATCCTGGCCGACGACATCGATGTGTCACGCGGCGACGTCATCGCCGCACCGGGCGCACCGGAGCCGATCGGCGAGTTCGAGGCGACCGTGTGCTGGCTGGCGGAGAAGCCGCTGCGTCCCGGCGCCCGCCTGCTGCTCAAGCACGGCACCCGCACCACACAGGCGATCGTCGGCACGCTCGAGGAGCGTTTCGACGAGCAGAACCTGACGTCGGTTCCGAGCCCGGAGTCGTTGGAGCTCAACGAGATCGCGCGGATCTCCGTGCGTGTCGCCGAGCCGATCGCGGCCGACGACTACAAGGTCAACCGTCGCACCGGAAGCTTCCTTCTCATCGATCCGGCCGGCGGAAACACCCTGGCGGCAGGTCTGGTCGGCAACGGGCTCTCCGACATCGAACTCGGTGGGGTCGAAACCGGGGACCCCGTCCTCGCATGATCCCCCTGATTGCTGTCGCGCACGGCAGCCGCGACCCGCGGTCGGCGCGGGCCGTGGCTGCCGCGCTCACAGCGGTCCGCCGTCGGCATCCCGAATTCGACGTCCGGCTCGCGTTTCTCGATCTGAACAGCCCATCGGTGCCGCAGGTCCTCGATACGGTCGCCGCCGAAGGGCATCGATGCGCGGTGGTGGTCCCGTTGCTGCTCGGCAGCGCGTTCCACGCGCGTATCGATCTCCCCGCGCTGCTGGCGGAGTCCAGAATCCGCACTCCACACCTCGAAGTCGTGTGCTCCGACATTCTCGGAGACGATGAGCTGCTGGTGGCGGCGGCACGCGACCACATCGTCGCCACGGGTGTGTCGGCGGACGATCCCACGGTCGGGGTTGCACTGTGTGCGGTCGGCTCGCGCCGGCTCGGTGCGAATTCGTCGAGTGCGATGGTCACACCCCGCATACTCGCCGGAACCGCGTGGACGCTGGGCCGTACGTGTTTCGCGACGGCCACCGGGCCGTCGGTCGAAGCGGCACTGACCGAACTCTCCCGTTCGGGTGCGCGCACGTTCGTGCTCGCGCCTTGGATGCTGGCGCCCGGGTTGCTGTGGGACCGTGCGTGTGCCGCAGCCGAACCTCTGCACCGTGTGCATATCGCCGCGACTCTCACCGATCACGAGGCCGTCGGCGAGGTGATCGCCGCGCGTTACCTCGACACCGTGGCTGCATCCCCGGCTCTCGTCACGGCCTGATGCACATCACGCGCATCCACCGCTGCGACGGTTTGCGTGGTATTCACTTTCTACGACTACAAAGGTAGCCACCCCGCCCGTGGGGTGAACCCCGGTCGTGCGAATCCGGATCCGCGAGGAGAACGCGTGCAGAACGAACTACGGCGCTACATCGACCGTCTTCGCACCGAAGGATATTCGGTGCGCGACGATCACGGTGAGGATCCCGACCTCATCGACACCCGCGGCCGCGCCGTCGACACCTGGCGCGAGAACTACCCGTACGACGAGCGGATGGATCGCGCGACATACGAGGTCGAGAAGTACCTCCTGCAGATCGAACTGCTCAAGTTCCAGGCGTGGGCGAAGGACAACGATTCGAAGCACATCATCGTCTTCGAAGGCCGCGACGCCGCAGGCAAGGGCGGCACGATCAAGCGTTTCCAGGAGTACATCAACGTGCGGCACGCCCGAGTGGTCGCACTGAACAAGCCGTCCGACCGCGAGTCCGGACAGTGGTACATGCAGCGATACATCAAGCACTTCCCCACCGCGGGTGAACTCGTGATGTTCGACCGCTCCTGGTACAACCGTGCGGGCGTGGAGCGCGTCATGGGGTTCTGCACCGACCACGAATACGAACGGTTCCTGGACCACGTTCCACTCTTCGAGCAGTTGATCATCGACGCCGGGATCTCGCTGACCAAGTTCTGGTTCTCCGTCACCCAGAACGAGCAGCGCACCCGCTTCGCCATCCGTCAACTCGATCCCGTTCGACGGTGGAAGCTGTCCGACATGGATCTCGAATCCCTCGACAAGTGGGAGTTGTACACCGCCGCGAAGGAAGAGATGTTCCGGCGCACCGACACCGACCATGCGCCGTGGACCACCATCAAATCCAACGACAAGAAACGCGCCCGCATCAACGCCATGCGCTTCTTCCTCGACCAGTTCGACTACGAGAACAAGGACGATCAGGTGGTGTTCGGAGCCGACCCGAAGATCGTGCGCCGCGGTAGGGACGCGGTCGGCGACTGAATGCGCCGCCCGGGTGCCCGTTCACCGGCCGAGTTCGTCGAACCCTGGCGAGCAGATGTGGTCTGTACCACACTGGTGGCAGAGTGAGGAGAGATCACCATGGGCAGAGCATCGACCGGACGGGGAATCGTGGCGGGGATCGACGGCTCCGACAGCGCGCTCGGTGCAGCGCGCTGGGCCGCGTCGATCGCCCATCGCTTCGGGGAACCCCTGTATCTGACGCACGTCGTCCCGGAACGACCGTCGGGCAATGGCGCTGCCGCGCACGGAGAGCAGGCCCTCGACGCGGCAGAGGCCGTGGTGCGCGCGGCACGACCCGACGTCGTCGTCGAACGCAAGATCGAGGTAGGAAAGCCCGCACAGACCCTCGTGGAGCTGTCGGACACCACACGCATGGTCGTGCTCGGTCATACGACGACGAGCGAGCTGCAGTCCATGTTCGCGCGATCCGATGTCGTGCACACCGTCAACCACGCCCATTGTCCGGTCGTGACGTGGCGCGGCGACCCAGGCCCGTCCGAACTCGATGGCACACCCGTAGTCGTGGGGGTCGACGGCAGCAGATTGAGCGCGAAGGCCATCGACCACGCTTTCGAGATCGCAGACAAGGCCGGCGCACCACTGACCGCAGTGCATACCTGGTCCGAGCAGTCCACCCTCACCTACGGCGAAGGGTCACGATTCACCGACTGGGAGGCATACGAGGAACATCAGGCAGCAGAACTCTCGGAGAGCCTCGCCGGCCACCGCGAACACTATCCCGACGTGGAGGTCTCGTACCGTGTCGAGCGAGGAAAACCCGACGTCACGCTTCTCGAACACTCCGCTCATGCTCAGCTCGTGGTTGTGGGCAGTCACGGCCGCAGCACGATTGCGTCGGCGCTCCTCGGATCGACGAGTCAGAATCTGATCCACCACGCGATGTGTCCGGTGCTCATCTGCCGCAGTTGAGCCGTCTCCCTATTCTGCGCTCACCACCACGGACGCACCGGGCCCCGCGGTGACCTGCGCGTAGACAGTGTCGCCCGCCTTCAGTCCCAGCGCACGCGCATCGCCGCGCGTGACCTGCGCGATGAACGGCTCACCGGTGGCGGCGTTCTTCAGCTCGACCCGCACCTCGAATCCGAGGTGCACGACGCGCTCGACGGTGGCGCGGGCGACACCGAGGTCCTGCGTACCCGACGCCTGCGCGATCTCGAGACCGGGTTCGTGACCGAGTCTGATGTCGTGCGGACGCACGAGCCTGCCGCTGAACTTCGAGACGTTCCCGAGGAAGGACATCACGAAGTCGTTCTGCGGGCGGTCGTAGAGGTCCTCCGGTGTGCCGACCTGTTCGATCCGGCCGCGGTTCATCACGGCGATGCGGTCGGCAACGTCCAGTGCTTCTTCCTGGTCGTGGGTGACCAGCACGGTGGTCACGTGGACTTCGTCGTGCAGTCGACGCAGCCAGGTCCGCAGGTCGGCGCGTACCTTCGCATCGAGCGCACCGAACGGCTCGTCGAGCAGGAGCACCTGGGGGTCCACTGCCAGGGCGCGCGCGAGTGCCATGCGCTGCCGCTGCCCGCCCGACAGCTGCGCAGGGTACCGGTGCTGGAATCCGTCGAGTCCGACGACCTCGAGAAGTTCGTCGACCTTCGCCGCGATCTGCCGCTTCGGGAGCTTGCGGATCTTCGGGCCGAACGCCACGTTCTCGCGAACCGTCATGTGTTTGAAGGCGGCGTAATGCTGGAAAACGAAGCCGATTCCGCGTTTCTGCGGTGACACGTCCGTGACGTCGTTTCCTGCGATGTGGACCGTGCCTGCGTCGAGGGATTCGAGCCCGGCGATCGAGCGCAGCAGCGTCGACTTTCCCGAGCCGGACGGTCCGAGCAGCGCGGTCAACGAGCCGGGCGGAATGTCGAGTGAGACATCGTCGAGCGCGGAGAAGTCTCCGTAGTTCTTGAACGCCCCGGAAACGGTGATCATGCTGTGGTGCTCCTCTTGCGGTCGAGCAATGTCATCAGCAGCAGGACCACCACTGCGATGGCCATGAGCAGGGTTGCTGCGCTGTACGCGCCGAAGGTGTTGTGGTCGTCGATGTAGCGGGCGTGGACAAGCAGCGTGAGGGTCTGCGATACCCCGGGGAAGCCGGACGAGACCATGATGACCGCACCGAATTCACCGAGGGCGCGGGCGACGGTGAGGACGATGCCGTACGTCAGGCCCCAGCGAATCGCCGGAAGGGTGATCCGCCGGAATGTCTGCCAGGTGCCGGCGCCCAGTGTCGCGGCGGCCTGCTCCTGTTCTTCGCCGATCTCGTAGAGGACGGGTTCGACCTCGCGCACCACGAACGGCAGTGTCACGAAGATCGTTGCGATGACCATGCCCGGTAACCCGAAGATCACCTTGAATCCGAGAGATTCGAGTCCGCCGAACCAGCCATTGGCGCCCCACAGCATGATCAGCGCGACACCGACCACGATCGGCGACACCGCGAAGGGCAGATCCACGACGGACTGCAGTAGTCCGCGACCAGGAAAGCGTCCGCGCACCAGCGCCAGCGCAACCACGATGCCGAACACGACATTGACGGGGACGACGATTGCGACGATGAGCAACGACAGGTTGAGCGCGGAGATCGCGGCGGGCGTCGTGATCGAGTCGACGAATGCCATCACACCGTTCTCGAAGGTGCGGTAGAGGATGAAGCCGATCGGCACGAGCAGCAGCGCGATCAGGTATCCGAGCGCGATTACGCGCAGCGAGATGCGCGAGAGCGGAGAAAGTTTCACGCGTCGTTCTCCTCACGGACACGGCCGCGGTGCGCGACGAGCCGCAGCACGAACAGTGCCACGAATGCGATGAGCAGCAACGCCACCGAGACCGCCGCGGCGTTGACCGGCCGGTCGATTTCGATCTGCTGCTGGATGTACTGCGACGCCACCTGGGTTTGTCCGGGAATGTTCCCGCCGATCAGCACGATCGAGCCGTACTCCCCGATAGCGCGGGCGAACGCGAGCCCGACTCCCCCGAGGATCGCGGGCGCCAGGGTCGGAAGCACCACGGTCCGGAAGGTCGTGATGTTGTCGGCACCGAGTGATGCCGCGGCCTCCTCGACCTCCCTGTCCGCCTCGATGAGAACGGGTTGAACCGATCGCACCACGAACGGCAGGGTGACGAACGCGAGCGCGACGACCAGACCGGGCTGTGTCGCATTGAGCTGGATACCGACGGGGCTCTGCGGTCCGTACAACGCGAGCAGCACGATGCTCGCCACAATCGTGGGCAACGCGAACGGCAGGTCGATCAGCGCGTTGACGATTCGCTTGCCCGGAAACTCGTCCCGTACGAGTACCCACGCGATCAATGTTCCCATCACTGCGTTGATCAACGCGACCACGACCGAGACGGTAACCGTGATACGGAGGGTCGCAAGCGCATTCGGTGCGGTGACTGCGTCCCAGAAGCCACCGAAGCCTTCCGAGAAGGCTTCGGTGGCCAGGGCCGCGAGCGGCAGCAGGACGATGATGCTCAGCCACAGGGTGGCAACGCCGATCCCGAGCGGGCCTACGGCACCGGTGACTTTCGCGGTGCGTCGGCCACGCCTCTTCGGGGCGGGCACTTCTACTGAGGTACTCACGGTCGGGCTCTGCTTCCGGCTCTATTTCGTTGCGTTGTCGTAGATCACGGCGATGGCGCCGGTGCCGTCGGCAAAGAGTTCGTCATTGACGGCGTCCCATCCCCCGAGGTCGTCGATAGTCCACAACGTTTCGGGTTCCGGGAAGTCCGCGACGAATTCCTCGGCCACTGCAGGATCCACGGGGCGGAACCCGGCTTCACCCCACAGACGCTGGGCTTCCTCGGTGTAGAGGAAGTCGAGGAACGCCTGGGCCTTCTCCGCGTTCGCCGAACCACTGAGCACCGCAGCGGGGTTCTCGATCTTGAAGGTGATCGGCGGCGTCACATGCTCGACGGGGTCGCCGTTGCGCTCGATGAACAGTGCCTCGTTCTCGTAGCTGAGCAGCGCGTCACCCGTGCCCTGGAGAAACGTCTCGGTGGCCTCGCGACCGGACTTGGGCTGCACTTTCACGTGGTCCTGGACGAGGGCCGTCACGTAGTCGAGACCGGCCTGACTGTCCTGACCACCATTGCTCTTCGCCGCGTAGGGGGCGAGCAGGTTCCACTTCGCGGATCCCGAGCTGAACGGGTTCGGTGTGACTACCTCGACGTCCTCACGCAGAAGGTCGTCCCAGGTCTGGATGTTCTTGGGATTGCCCTCACGCACGACGATCGTCACCACCGAACCGAACGGCAGGCCCTTGTCCGCGCCTGCGTTCCAATCCTCGTCGACAAGACCCCCCTCGACGAGTCGCGTGATGTCGGGTTCGACGGAGAAGTTCACGAAATCGGCTTCGGCACCGTCGCGCACCTTGCGAGACTGGTCGCCCGAGGCGCCATAGGACTGCTGGAACACCACGTCTTCACCGGCGTCGGTCTCCTGGAATGCCGGGATCAACAGGTCGAACCCGACCTTCGGCACCGCGTACGCGTAGAGGTTGACGGTACCGCCGGAACCGTCGGCCCCCGCATCACCTCCGACGGTATCGCTGGCACCACCACCCGAGCACGCGGTGAGGGCAGTGGCCGTCGCGACGGCGAGCGCTGCCGCGCCGAAAAAAGTGGAACGAATCTTCATCGAGGGGCCTCCTGCAGGCTGTTCCTGACGGAACAGAGCGGACAGATCTGGGGTTTTCGAAAATCGGGATCGATGTCATCGCGAGGGCGCAGTGACGGGCGCCGGCCCACAGAACAGGCGGGCACAACGCCGCCTGCAGAAGCTCACTGGAGAAACGACTGCAGGAAAACCACGGGATCGCAGAACCCGGTTACCGGCGCGGCAGAACCGCTGACATCGGTGCGGGTAGATCAGCGACAACAACAGTCGATGTCGGCAACAGACGGCATGCCGACAGCAATCAGCGCCAATTCATGGCGCGCGCTGGGCAATACGGTTGCAGACACGCGGGAGACTTTAGCAGAGCTCGAACGAAGGTCCAGCAGAGAGTGGGCGCGGGAACTCTACAGAGTGAGCAACCATGCGACGATGACGAGAACGAGCAGCGCGATGAGCGCCAGGGTCACGCGCGAGCGTGGCATGTCAGCAGTCCTCCATGTCCGGTGCTGATGGTCCAGGTTTCCCGTTCCGTGGGGACGGTTCGGGCTCGCCCCGTCCCACCGCGGCAAACGCCGCGGCAATGACGCGGTCGAGCAACCATGCCACTGCACCACACAGCGGCACTATCACGATCAGCACCAATGCGGCCTGGGGGACGAACGACAGGCCCGTGAGCCAGAGTTCGAACCCGTCCCACCACGATGCGACCTGTTCCATCCCGTCCACTGTAATGCGTCAGCTCATTTGCCCCGCGTCACACCCGCTCGGGACCGATCATGGACAGATGGCCTCCACTCCGCAACTGCTGTCGGCCGTGCCGAACCGCACGCCGTTCCCACCGATCGACGACTACGGATTCCTGTCGGACTGCCAGACATCGTGCCTGGTCGCGCGTGACGGATCCGTCGAATGGCTGTGCGTGCCGCAACCGGACTCACCGAGTGTGTTCGGCGCTCTGCTCGATCGCAGCGCCGGCCACTTCCGCATCGGACCGCACGACCGGACGGTGCCCGCTGCCCGCCGATACCTTCCGGGCGGAATCGTGCTGGAGACGACGTGGCAGACCGACACCGGGTGGATCGTCGTGCGCGACGCCCTGGTGATGGGCCCCTGGTACGACCTCCACCAACGGTCCGCCACACAACGGCGCACACCCTCGGACTGGGAAGCCGAGCACATCCTGCTCCGCACAGTGCGGTGCGTGAACGGCACGGTCGAGTTGAACATGAGTTGCGAGCCCGCGTTCGACTACCACCGCGGTGGCACAGAGTGGGAGTACACCGGCAAGGTGTACGAAGAGGCGACGGCCGTGTGCGCGGGCGCACCGGACGAGCACCCCCGGTTACGCCTGACCTCCAACATGCGATTGGGCATCGAAGGGCGCGAAGCCCGCGCCCGCACCCGGATGAACAAGGGCGATTCGGTGTTCGTCGCGCTGTCATGGGGCGAGCCGTCGCCGCCGCACACGTTCGAGGAGGCCGCCGCGAAGATGCTCACGACCCAGGACTACTGGCGCGAGTGGATCACCACCGGCAGGTTCCCGGATCACCCGTGGCGCACATATCTTGAGCGCAGCGCCCTGACCCTCAAGGGGCTGACCTACTCCCCCACCGGCGCGCTCCTCGCCGCCGCCACGACATCACTTCCGGAAACACCGGGAGGCGAACGCAATTGGGACTATCGATACGCGTGGGTCCGCGATTCCACCTTCGCGCTGTGGGGTCTGTACACCCTGGGTTTCGACCGCGAGGCCGACGACTTCTTCTCGTTCATCCTCGATGTCTCACAGGGCGCAGACGGCAACGATCATCCGCTGCAGGTCATGTACGGGGTCGACGGTCAACGTGTGCTGACGGAATCGACGCTCGACCATCTGTCCGGATACGCCGATGCCAAGCCTGTCCGTATCGGCAACGACGCGTACCGGCAACGGCAGCACGACGTGTGGGGCGCCCTGCTCGATTCGGTGTATCTGCATGTGAGGTCTCGCGAGCAGATACCCGAGTCCCTGTGGCCTCTCCTGAGCAGCCAGGTGGAGCAGGCGATTGCGCACTGGCGGGAACCCGATCGCGGGATGTGGGAAGTGCGCGGGAAGCCGCAGCATTTCACGTCGTCGAAAGTGATGTGCTGGGTCGCCCTCGATCGAGGGGCGAAGCTGGCCCGAATGCACGGCCAGCCCGACCACGCCGAGCGCTGGTCGGCAGTCGCCGACGAGATCAAAGCGGACATCCTCGAACACGGCGTCGACGAACGTGGCGTCTTCACGCAGCGCTACGGCCATCCGGCACTCGACGCGTCGAATCTGCTGATCCCACTGCTCCGGTTCCTCCCACCCGATGATCCCCGGGTACGCGCAACGGTTCTCGCGATCGCGGATGAGCTGACCGAACACGGCCTCGTGCTGCGCTACCGGGTGGAGGACACCGACGACGGGCTCGCCGGAGAGGAGGGCACGTTCACGATCTGCTCGTTCTGGCTGGTGTCCGCACTCGTCGAGATCGGTGAGGTGCAACGGGCTTCCACTCTGTGCCGTCGTCTGCTCGATTTCGCGAGCCCACTGAAGCTGTACGCCGAGGAGATCGATCCGGTGACCGGGCGGCACCTGGGCAACTTCCCCCAGGCATTCACCCATCTTGCTCAGATCAATGCGGTCGTCCATGTGATCCGCGCCGAACAAAGCACCGAGTCAGGGGAATTCAGGCCGGCACATGTGCGGCACTGAGCCCAGACCTCATCCCGAGCGGGGTCCGAAGACAAGAGGTCAGCGGAAGCGGCCGAGCAACTCCTCGGCCTGCGCGCCGATATCACGGATGACGTCGCCGGCCGGTCGCTGCGCTCGGACGAGGCCCGCGGCCTCACCTGCGTACACGACCCCGATGTCGGGATCGTCGCCGGTGTACTCGCCGGCCAGAGTCTGCTCGTCGGCTCCACGACCATGCCACTTCTCGGTGAAGGAATTGACCAGAGCGCGGCCACCCCACCGCGCGGGCCACGGCTGGTGACGCGCTTTGTCGAAGACGTCGGTGTAGACCGTGTCGGCGCTTCCAGCGGCGATCAGCCGGTCTCGCGCGTATGACGGTCCCACCGTTTCGGGGCTGGCCAGGAGCGCCGTACCCACCAGCGCACCGACTCCCCCGGCTGCGAGTACCGCGGCGAGCCCGCGGCCCGACGCGATACCGCCCGCGGCGAGTACCGGAAGTTCGGTGGATTCGAGCACTTCCTGGAGCAGTGGGAGAGTCCCGATCCGACCGGTGTGACCGCCCGCCTCGTGCCCCTGCGCCACCACCGCATCGACTCCGGCGGCCTCGACGATCCGCAGATCCTCGTGAGTGTTGATCTGGGAGATCACGACGGCACCCGCGTCGTGGACTCGCTGCACATACGGAGCGGGGTCACCGAACGAGAGCGTCACCACCTGTGGGCGATGTTCCAGTACGGCATCGAGCAGCGAGTCGTCGTCGTGCAACGACCACGTCATGAGCCCGAATCCGAGAAGCCCACCACCGATCTCGCGTGCGGTGTGCGCTTGTTCCTCGAGCCATTCGGCGCTGTTGTAGCGGGCCGCACCGATCAGCCCCAGACCCCCGGCCTTGGTGACCTCCCCAGCGAGGGAACCGCCTGCCCGACCTCCCATCGGCGCTCCCACCAACGGGATCGTGACTCCGAGTTCACGGGTCAACCAGGTCTCGAGCACAGGATTCCTTCCGCCGAGCGGACTACTTCTTGGGCTTGTCCGATGCCGCCTCGGACGACAGGGCCGCCACGAACGCTTCCTGAGGAACGTCGACGCGGCCGATCGTCTTCATGCGCTTCTTGCCTTCCTTCTGTTTCTCGATCAGCTTCCGCTTACGACTGATATCGCCGCCGTAGCATTTGGCGAGCACGTCCTTGCGGATGGCGCGGATATTCTCGCGCGCAATAATTTTCGAGCCGATCGCGGCCTGCACCGGAACCTCGAACTGCTGGCGCGGGATGAGTTCCTTGAGCTTGGTTGTCATCCTGTTGCCGTACGCAGCAGCGGCGTCCTTGTGCACGATCGCACTGAACGCGTCGACCGCCTCACCCTGCAGGAGGATGTCGACCTTGACGAGCGCGGCTTCCTGCTCGCCGGCCTCCTCGTAATCCATGCTGGCGTAACCACGCGTGCGCGACTTGAGCGAATCGAAGAAGTCGAAGATGATCTCGGCCATCGGCAACGTGTAGCGCAGTTCGACGCGGGTCTCGGACAGGTAGTCCATTCCCCCGAGTTCTCCGCGCCGCCCCTGGCACAGCTCCATGATCGAACCGATGAACTCGCTCGGCGCGATGATCGTGCACTTGACGATGGGTTCGTAGATCTCGCGGGCCTTACCCTCGGGCCAGACGGACGGGTTGGTCACGACGACGTCCTCGCCGCCTTCGAGGACCACGCGGTACACCACGTTGGGTGCGGTCGAAATCAGATCGAGCCCGAATTCACGTTCGAGCCGCTCGCGCGTGATCTCCATGTGCAGGAGACCGAGGAAGCCACACCGGAATCCGAAGCCCAACGCGACCGACGTCTCGGGTTCGTAGGTGAGCGCGGCGTCGTTGAGCTGGAGCTTGTCGAGAGCATCGCGCAGAACCGGATAGTCGGAGCCGTCCACGGGGTACAGGCCCGAATAGACCATCGGTCGCGGTTCACGGTAACCGGTGAGCGGCTTCTCAGCACCTTTGCGCGCCAACGTCACGGTGTCGCCGACCTTCGACTGGCGCACGTCCTTCACACCCGTGATCAGGTAGCCGACCTCGCCGACACCGAGTCCGGTCGTCGGCTTCGCTTCCGGCGACACGATGCCCACTTCGAGCAGCTCGTGCGTGGTGCCGGTCGACATCATCTTGATCTTCTCGCGCGGCACGACTCTGCCGTCGACGACGCGGACATAGGTGACGACTCCGCGGTAGGTGTCGTACACCGAGTCGAAGATCATCGCGCGCGCCGGCGCATCGGGGTCGCCGACCGGCGCCGGGATCTGCCGGATCACTTCGTCGATCAATGCGGGGACGCCCTCGCCGGTTTTGCCGGAGACCCGCAGCACGTCGGACGGCTCGCATCCGATGATGTTGGCGATTTCCCCGGCGTACCGGTCGGGGTCGGCGGCGGGCAGGTCGATCTTGTTGAGGACCGGGATGATCGTCAGGTCCTTGTCGAGAGCGAGATACAGATTCGCGAGAGTCTGCGCTTCGATGCCCTGCGCGGCATCGACCAGGAGTACGGCGCCTTCACATGCTTCGAGCGCGCGGGACACCTCGTAGGTGAAGTCGACGTGACCGGGAGTGTCGATCAAGTGCATGACGTAGTCTTCACCGTCGAGCTGCCACGGCAGCCGCACGTTCTGCGCTTTGATGGTGATGCCGCGCTCACGCTCGATGTCCATCCGGTCGAGGTACTGGGCGCGCATCAGCCGTTCCTCGACCACCCCGGTGAGCTGCAGCATGCGGTCCGCCAACGTCGACTTGCCGTGGTCGATGTGCGCGATGATGCAGAAGTTCCGGATCTTGGCGGGGTCCGTGAACGTGGTGTCGGCAAACGTGCTGATGTCGTGCTCCTGACTCGGGCCGGCAGCGGCCTGGGGCCGCGGTCACCTTGAAGAATATCCAAGACGCGCAATCGGGGGGTCGTCGGCTGTGCCGACGCCTGATTACACTTGCCGATCGTGGCCGGCAAGTGGATGAAGATGAGCAAGCAACTCGGACGCCTCGCGGTCGAACACGGCCCGCGGCTGTACCGGCAGCTTCAGCAGTCGGGAGCACTCGACCGCGCGAAGGGAGCGCTCACCCAGCAGTCCGGCCGGACTGCGCCCGCACCCGTTCCGGGCCGTCCCGTCGCCTCTCACACGACGCCTACGGCCCAGCGTGCGCGGACGATCGAATACTCCCCCGCACTCGACGGCCGCGCCGATCCGGGCGAGATCGTGTGGACGTGGGTGGAGTACGAGGAGGATGCGAGCCAGGGCAAGGACCGGCCCGTACTCGTGGTCGGGCGTGAGGGAGCGACGCTGCTCGGTCTGATGCTCTCGTCCAACGGTGACCGTGACGGACGCTCCGACTGGGTCGGAATCGGTACCGGTCCGTGGGATCGCCAGAACCGCCCGAGCTGGATCCGGCTGGATCGCGTTTTGGATGTTCCGGAGGACGGCATCCGCCGCGAGGGCGCGATCCTCGACCGTTCTCGTTTCGATCAGGTCGCGTCACGCCTCCGCTCGGATTTCGGCTGGGCGTAGGAATTCGGCCGGACACCCGGCGAACTACCCGTCTACGACACGCGCAGTCCCTTGTCTCGACCGAACAACATCTCGGCCGAACAACAAGGTGTAGACGAGGGCGCCGAGGACACCCCCGATGAGGGGAAACACGATGAACAACCACAACTGACCGAGTGCACCATCCTGATAGAACGCCACCGCGATGCTGCGGGCCGGGTTGACGGAGGTGTTGTCGATCGGGATGGCGATCAGGTGGATGACCGCGAGCGCGAAGCCGATGGCGATACCGGCGTTGAGCACATCGGAGATCTGGTCGGTGCTGGCGAGCACGACGAAGACCAGCAGACCGGTGAGCAGGATCTCGATGATCATCGTGGCGCCGATGCCGTAGCCGTTCTCCAGGACTCCACCGAGCGGCCCCTCGATCGCGGACGGACTGTGCGCACCCCAGCCGTTCGCTCCCAGGCCGTCGGCCGCCCGATCGTAGGACGGCAGCGACGACGCCACCGCGAAGATCGTGATACCGGCGACGAGGCCACCCACGACCTGAGCGATCCAGTATCCGACGGCGCGGACGGGCGTGACGTGCCCGACGATGAGCTGCCCCAAGGTGACGGCTGGGTTGACGTGACAGCCGGAGATCGGGCCTATCGTGTAGACGAGGAAGAGCAGCGTCAGACCGAATGCGAGAGCAACGCCGAGGTTGCCGACCTTCGCGCCGGCGAACACTGCGGTTCCGACCGCGGAGAAGACGAGTACGAAGGTTCCGATTGCTTCGGCCACGCATTTCTTGAGATCCGAGAAGTCCCCCGGGCCGAATTCTTCGAGGGCCGTTTCACGTTCTGCCGTCATATGACCAGTGTCACGCGGGCGTGAGCGGTGCGTAGCCGAATCGGCCCAAAGATGTGAGACAGCCGGCACCCGTAGCGGATGGACTGCCGGAAATGTGGCGGATCACCGCGGGATCGGTTTGGGCATTGGCGGGCGTCGCTGGTATCGTCGATCGTCGTGCCCTAGTGCACCCAGAGCTTTCCTATCAACTACCAGCAAGACGACAGGATATTACGCGTGGCCAACATCAAGTCCCAGGTGAAGCGGATCCGCACCAACGAGCGCAGCCGGCTCCGGAACCAGTCGGTGAAGTCGTCGCTGCGTACCGCGATCCGCTCCTTCCGCGAGGCTGCGGCCGCAGGCGACAAGGACAAGGCCGGCGAGCTCCTCGTCTCCACCAGCCGTCAGCTCGACAAGGCAGTCAGCAAGGGTGTCATCCACGCCAACCAGGCTGCCAACAAGAAGTCCGCTCTCGCGAAGCTTGTCAACAAGCTCTGAGCCCTCAGCTCCGAGGTAGAGGACGCAAGCTCTGCTGAACGAAGGCCGCACCCTTTCGAGGGCGCGGCCTTCGTTCGTGCAGACAACAGCAGACGGACGCTCGGTCGAGTGACAAAGCTCGGTCGGTGACGAAGCTCGGTCGGTGACGGACCGTCAGGCGACCAGTTCTGCGATGGTACGTACGGCAGACTCCACGGCGTAGTCGGCATCGGCCGCCGCGCCCTTGACGTCGGCGTTGAGCGCCGCGACCACACCGAGCGCGGTCCCGATCGATTCCGGTGCCCAGCGCCGCGCCTGCCCCTGGGCCTTCTTGACCTTCCACGGCGGCATCCCGAGACCCGACGCCATCGAGAACGGGTCGCCCCGCCCGGCGGAGCCCACTTTTGCGATCGTGTGCACGGAATCGGCGAGAGCATCGGCAAGCAGGACGTGCGGGACCCCCCGGTGCATCGCCCATCGCAGTGCTTCCATCGCGCCCGCGACATCTCCCGCCACGGCCTTCTCTGCGACGTCGAATCCGGTGACCTCGGCCTTGCCCGAGTAGTAGCGCCGGACCGCGTTCGCGTCGATCTTGCCGCCGGTATCGGCCATGAGCTGACTGCACGCCGCCGCAAGTTCGCGCAGGTCGGATCCGACCGTGTCGATCACGAGCTGTTCGACATCGCCCGCCACCCGCACGCCTGCCACCTGGAATTCCTCGTGCACGAACGCGCGCACCCACTTCGCGCGCTCCCCCGCCTTCTCGGGTGCCTGGCAGTCGTGCTCCTCGGCACCACACTTCCGCAGTGCCCCCACCATCGCCTTCGTGCGTCCGCCCCCGCTGTGCAGGATGACCAGGGCGACCCCGTCGGGAGGTGCTGCGGCCGCGTCGAGAATCAGGGCCGCCGCATCCTTGCCCGCGTCGGCGGTGGATTCGAGGATCACGACCCGCTCCTCCGCGAACAGCGAGGGGCTCAGGAGCTCGGCCAATTCGGGGACGCCCGCATCGCCTGCGCGCAGCCGCGACACCGGCAGGTTGTTGCCGGCGCCGCTCCGGGCACGCACGTCCGCGATGATCTGTGTGACAGCGCGGTCGACGAGGAGTTCTTCGTTGCCGAGAACGAGATGCAGAGGTGTGTCGCTCACGGACCGATCGTGCCACGTGAGTCCGACACGACGGCCAGTGCCCCGGAACCGGCCCGCACCACCGCGACGTCGCCGTGCAGGTCGGTGCGGAGTACCCGGGAGCCCATGTCGTTCAAGACCTCGACGATCTCCGGATGTGGATGCCCGAACGAGTTGTCGCGTCCCGCACTGATCACCGCGACCCGGGGTCGTACCGCAGCCAGGAATGCCTCCGACGTCGTTCGTGAGCCGTGGTGGGGAACTTTGAGGACGTCGGCGCGCACGTCGGCCCCCGTACGTATCAACGCGTCGAGAGCCGGTGCCTCCGCGTCGCCCGGGAGCAGGATGCGCCCCACCGTCGTCTCGGCAACCATCACCAGGGAAAGGTCGTTCTCCGAGTCGACGGACTGCCCCACCGGAGGACCGAGGATTCGGATCGTCACCGCCCCGAGGTGCAGTACTTCCCGAAGCATCGTCTCCCGTACGTTCACTCCGAACTCGGCAGCCGTGTCGATGAGAGTTCCGGCGGCATCACGGGATACCGCACCGGGACCGACGACGACCTGCCCCACCTGACGACCCTGCAGCACTCCGCGCACTCCGCCCATGTGATCGGCGTGCAGGTGCGAGACGATCAGCACCGGAACCGCATCGATGCGCAACCGGCGTAGACACCGATCGACCGGCGTGGCCTCCGGCCCTGTGTCGACAACCACCGCGCTCCCGTCGCCGGTCGCGAGCACCACTGCGTCGCCCTGCCCCACATCGCACGCCGCGAACACCCAACCGGGCGACGGCCAGCCGGGTGCGAACAGGCGTACGGGAATCCACACCACGAGGGTCGACACCAACGCGATACCGGCGACGGCTCGTATTCTCCTGTAGCGCAGCAGGACACAGCCGACGAGTGCGGTTCCACCGATCACCGCTGCTCCCGGGATTCCGTCCAGCAGCGATAATTCCGCCGAGGGCACCGACGCCGCCCGGGCGGCGACGGTCAGCAGCCACCACAGCATCGGCGCCGCCCCGCGTGCAAGGAACTCGGCGACCCCCGGAACCACCGGTGCACACAGCGCCACCACCGAACCGAGGACGGTCAGCGGCGCGAGCACCGGTGTCACCAGAACGTTCGCCGCCACCGCAACGACGCTGACGGTTCCCGTCGCTGCAGCGAGGATCGGTGCGGTCACGATGTACGCCGCGCACGACACCGCGCATACCTCGGCCACAGCGCGTGGCCATCCATGTGCCTGCAGCCGGGCAACCCACACGGGTGCGACGAGTACGAGCCCGGCCGTGGCCGTTGCGGACAACGCGAATCCCACATCCACCGCAAGATCCGGCCACACCAGCATCAGTATTCCGATCGCCGAACAGAGCGCAGGCAACGCCTGCCGCTGCCGCCCGACAATGAGAGCAAGGAGTGCGACCGCGCCCATCGCGGCGGCGCGCACCACGCTCGGCGACGGACGGACGACGATCACGAACAGCACCAACGCCGCACCTGCCAGGAAAGCCCCCGTCCGCGGGCCTATCCCGACGAACCGGACCAGAAGCAGGACCGCGCCGAGAAGGATGCTCACGTTCGCGCCCGACACCGCCGTCAGGTGCGTCAGGCCGGCCACCCTGAAGTCCTCGCGTACGTCGTCCGGGAGCCGACTCGTATCGCCGACGATCAGTCCGGGAAACAACCCGGCTTCAGAAGGGCCGAGCGCATGTGCGGACACCTCGGCGAGATCGTCGCGAACGCCTCCGGCCCATTCTGCAAGGGCGGAGGGCGCCTCCATCGCACGCGGCGGTCCGTCGGCCCGAATCACCGCGACCGAGGTCCCGGGGTCCATACCTCCCGAGGACCTGTTCTCGGACACCTGTCCTCGTAGGGTGACCCGTTGCCCCGGCAGCAGATTCCGCCAACCGTCGGAGGGAGCGAACACGAGCGCGGCACCCCCGACCGACATCGATTCCCTGCCCAGCGTCACGTGCCGCACAGCGACGGGGATGCGCACCTGTGGCTCACCCCCGAACGGCGAATTCCTTACCGCCCGTGGATCGTCGGTCGGTTCCACGACCGCGGTGACCCACGTCCCCGTCGGTGCCGTCGCGAGCGGATGATGCTCGACGAACCACATCCGCATCGCGACGGCGCCGCCGAATCCCGCAGTGACGACGAGAACCGCGAGCACCGCCCGCATCACGCCGTCCCGTGTTCGCGAACGCCCCCTGCGCCTTCGCGAATACGGGCTTGCAACATTCTTCCCCAGACCCCTCACCCTCAGTCCGCCGACCAGCACCCCCACCACCGCAACTGCGGTCACGAGCACCGAGATCCGCCAACCCGAAGACAGACCGACCAGAGTCACTGCCCAGGCTGCGACGGTGCACGGTAGGAGTCGGGCGTCGACGGTGGCGGGTGCGGTCACACGGTCACCAAGTCGCGTAGACGAGCCAGCCGGGCGGGGCCGATTCCGTCCACTTCCGAGAGTTGTGCGACGTCGGTGAACGGTCCGTTGTCGCGCCGCCACGCAACGATCGCCGATGCGGTCACCGGCCCCACTCCCGGCAACGCATCCAGAGCAGATTCATCGGACGTGTTGAGATTCAACGGGTTCCGACCGACTTCCGCCGCACCACCGGAATCAACCGCATCGCCTCCTCCGGTCGCGGACACCGCGCTGCCCTCGGGAACCGGGTGCGGCGGTGCCATGCCCACGAGGATCTGGTCGCCGTCGGCCACCCGCCGAGCGAGGTTGAGGCCGAGTAGGTCGGCGCCCTCACCTGGCCCACCCGCTGCGTCGAGCGCATCCGCGACTCGCGCGCCCTCCCGGAGGTGCACCAACCCCGGCTTCGCGACGAGCCCGACCACACTGACCACTACCTCCGCCGGCTGCTCCGGAACCGGGGCATGGGACGACGTCGCGACCACTTCGACGGTGGGCAGCGGCGGAACGGCCTCGGGCACGGGGCGATCCCGCCACACGACGACAACTGCGACGAGTACCGCTACCAGGGCCACCCCGGCGAGTGCCCTACTGCCGCCGCGGCCGGTATCCCATCGCGCGGCGCGCATCCGTTCGAGCACGCTCTGCGGCCCGGCTACCTCACCCTGACCGGAGTGGCCCACGGGCAGGTCGTATTCGTCTGTGTCGTCGGCGTACCCGAGCCTTCCGACGCCGACGCTCCCGGAACTGTCCCGAGAGCCGCTGCGGGAAGGTGCCGGCTCGACCCGTCCGATCACGTCGGCCCGCGCGATCGCATCCAGCCTCGTTCTCGCGAGGTCCCCGTCGCTGCCCATGCCGCGACGCTAATCCCGTCACGGGCGTGGAATCGCCCGGGAACGGCCGTGACGGCAAATCTGTGGATGGATCGTGCGGCTGTGGATAACCGTCCGTTCAGCGGCGCGCGACGACGACCCCGAGCGCACCCGGACCGACATGGGCTCCGAGCACTCCGTCGATCTCGCAGGTGAGGAGTTCCGCCGCGTCGGGTATCCGTTCGGCGAGTTGCTCCGCGAGCAGGCGTGCGCGCTCGGGCGCCCCACGATGGTGTACCGCGAGGAGCGGAGCCGGGCCGGCTTCGGCGACGATGCCGTCGACGATCTTCGTTATCGCTTTGGTCATGGTCCGTGTCTTCTCGCGCAGCACCAGTTTTCCGTCGACGAGATGGAGGACCGGTTTCATCGCGAGGGCCGTGCCGAGCAGGGCGGTGGCCGTGCCGATTCGGCCGCCGCGGCGCAGATGGTCGAGTCGGTCGACGACGAGCAGCGTGCGTCCGGAGGCCGCGACCTCGACGGCTCGCGAGTACACGTCGTCGAGTTCGGCCCCCGTTTCGGCCGCTCGCGCCGCTTCGAGTGCGGCGAATCCCAAGCCCATCGCAGTGTTCTGGGAATCGATCAGGCGTACCTGATCGCCCAACGAGTCGGCGGCGTGTTTCGCGGCATCCCAGGTACCCGACAGCAACCGGGACAGGTGCACCGCGACCACGCCGTCACCGTCGCTGTCGTCGAGGGCACGGGTGTAGACCTCGACGAGTTCGGCCGGCGACGGTCCGGACGTGGTGACCCCCGACAGATCCTCGGGAAGCTCGTCGACGCCCTCGCGAAGGTCTCGTCCGTCGGCGATCACGTGCAGGGGAACGATCCGGATGTCGTATTGCTCCGCCATCCTCGGATCGAGACAGCACGACGAATCGGTGACCACCACTACTGACACGGCACCTACCGTATGCCGTCCGCGGCGGGTTGCGCATCCGGACGGGCCATCCGCACCGCGGTGATCATCGCGTCCGCGACCCTGCGGTGGCCTTCCCAACCCCAGTGGATGCCGTCGGGGTTCGCGTCGTCCGAGAAGATGTTCTCCCGTACAGCTTCACCCAGATCGACAAGGGGAACGGACTTTTCGTCGGCCCACTGTGAGATCGCCCGGGTAGCGGGGCGACGCCCGCGGTGCACGGACCTGTACTGCTCACTGTCGTGCACGGAGGGCAAGGTCCCGATCACCGGCAGGTCTGGTCGCATGTACGCGAGCGAGTCCCGGATGGTCTCGAGGTATTCGACGCTCACACCGGGAGGAAGGGCCACCGGCCATCCGAGCGGCGACAACCGCGGCTGCGCCCAGCCGTACGCGGTGCGCACGACCCGTCGCAGCGAGGCAGGTCGGAGATACCGCATGCTTTCCCGCAGGGCCGTTGGCAGCGGCGACGGCAGCGTGTCCATCCCGCCGACGGCGAGCACGACCGCACCGGCGCGTGGGATCGCTGCCCACACGCGAGGATCCTGCGTCATCGCCCACCACGCGTCGCGGGTCGTCCAGCCGATACGGGCGATGAGCTCGACATCCCAGCCGAGCGCCTCCGCCGTGATGTTCGGCCAGATCCGCGGATCATCCGCGGGCAGGCCGCCTTTCGGTCCGTAATAGCTGAGGGAGTCGCCGATCACCAGCAGTGTGGGTCGCGGCGAGGCCACTCCGGCTTCAGAGGACGTCATCGGGCGACACCGTTGCCGACGCGTTCCACACATCCAGCCGCCAGGACGGCACATCACCGTAGCCGCTGAGCTGCACCCAGCCGGTGTTCCCGAGCCCCCCGAGGACCGGCCATCGATCGACCGGGAGATCGAGCATCGACGCGGTCAATGCAGCGATCAGCCCTCCGTGGGCGACGAGCACGATCGGCCGGTCGTTCCACTGCTCGTGCTTGGCGAGCAACTCGTCGACGACGGGCCTGCTACGCGCTGCAACGTCGACGCGGCTCTCGCCGTCCGGCGGCGCCCAGGTCGCGTTGCCACGCCACTGTGCCCGCGCACCCGGTCGGCTCACATCGACGTCGGTGTGGGTCAAGCCTTGCCACTGCCCCAGGTGGGTCTCACGCAGCCGCGGATCGATCTCGACGGGCAGACCCGCCCGGTCCCCGATCGCCATCGCGGTGTCGTACGCACGACGCAGATCCGACGACACGATCGCGATCGGATCGAAGTCCGCGACCGTATGGGACACGGCCAGCGCTTGGCGACGACCGAGTTCCGACAGGTCGGTGTCGAGCTGGCCCTGCATCCGGCTCGTCGCGTTGTACTCGGTCTGTCCGTGGCGCAGCAGGATCAGCCGCCGCACCCGCACCGGCGCACTCACTCACCCTCCGCATTGTCCGTGGCCGAACGCGGTCCGGCGACGCCGTCGACCGGCACCGTCGGGCAGTCCTTCCACAGACGTTCGAGGGCGTAGAAATTCCGCTCCTCCTCGTGCTGGACGTGCACGACGACGTCGATGTAGTCGAGCAGGGTCCATCGGCCCTCACGAGTGCCCTCCCGACGGACGGGCTTGTGGCCGGCGTCGCGCAGCTTCTCTTCGATGTTGTCGACAATCGCGTTGACCTGGCGCTCGTTGGGCGCCGAGGCGATAACGAAGCAGTCGGTGATCACCAGCTGCTCCGACACGTCGAGCACCACGACGTCGGTCGCGAGCTTCTCGTCTGCGGCGAGGGCCGCGATGCGGGCCATCTCGAGGGCTTCTGCCGTTGCGCTCACTGGGTGCTCTTTCTCTCGGTGTTCAAAAGGTTCGATGATGGTGCGTCCACGTAGAGGTGACGCTTACTGATGTACTGCACCACACCGTCCGGAACGAGGTACCAGACCGGACGATGATTGTGGACTCGAGTGCGGCAGTCCGTCGAGGAGATCGCCAGCGCCGGGATCTCGACGAGGCTCACCGCCTCGGGGGGAAGCCCTTCGAGGTGCGGTGCCAGGTGCTCGACGCTGAGGTCGTAGCCGGGGCGGGACACCCCGACGAAACGTGCGAGATCGAACAACGTCGGCCAGTCCTGCCACGACAGGATCGATGCGAGCGCATCGGCGCCCGTGATGAAGTACAGCTCCGCTTCCGGATACTTCTTCCGCAGGTCGCGGAGGGTATCGACGGTGTAGGTCGCGGTGCCGCGGTCGATATCGACGCGACTGACGGTGAACTGGGGATTGGACGCTGTCGCGACCACGGTCATGAGGTACCGGTCTTCCGCGGCGCTGACCTGACGTCCGGTTTTCTGCCAGGGCTGCCCGGTCGGTACGAAGATCACCTCGTCGAGGCCGAACCTGTCGGCGACCTCGCTGGCGGCCACGAGGTGCCCGTTGTGGATAGGGTCGAAGGTACCGCCCATGACGCCCAGGCGCCGCGGGGACACCGGGTATCGGTCGGATGGCTGAGGCACGGTTGTCCAGCTTACGTGGTCAGACCGGCAGCAGAGCGGCCACCACCTCGGCCAACTGTTTCGCCGAGCGACATTCGTGCATAGTGATGACCTCGCCGTACACTCGCGCCGCCGAATCTCCGGAGCCCCATTGCCCCCGCGGCTCGGGGTTGAGCCAGTGCGCGTGCCGCGCCACCTGGACCATGTGACCGAGGGCGTCGAGGTTGGGGTTGCGATAGTTGTTCCGCCCATCGCCGAGAATCAGCAGGGAACTGCGGCTGGTGAGGCTGTGGGCGTGTTTCTCGTTGAAGGTGGCGAAGGCATTGCCGTAGTCGGAGTGGCCGTCGTACGTGATCAGCTCCGCTTCGCGCAGCATCTGCGACATCGCTGTCCCGAGGTCGATGCCTGCCGTGAAGTGATGGGTCACCTCGTCGGTGGTGTCGATGAACGCGAACACCCGGACGCGGGAGAACTGCTCGCGAAGCGCGTGCACGAGCAGCAATGTGAAGTGAGAGAACCCCGAGACCGAACCCGAGACGTCGCACAGCACGACGAGTTCCGGCCGGGCCGGGCGCGGCTTGCGGTTGATGAGATCGATGGGCACCCCACCCGTCGACATCGACTTACGCAGCGTCCGCCGCAGGTCGATGGCACCGGCTCGGCTCCGGCGCCGGCGTGCCGCGAGCCGGCTTGCGAGGAGCCGCGCGAGCGGCATGACCTGACGACGCAACGCTACGAGCTCCGTGTCGGAAGCACGCAGGAAGTCCACCTCTTCCGCGAGTTTCGGAACCCCGTACTTCTCCACCCGCTCGCGACCGAGTTGTTCGGCGGTGCGCCTGCGGGTCTCGCGTTCGATCATCGCCCGGAAATCAGCGATCCGTCGTGCCGCGGTCTGCCTCGCGACCTCGGTCTCGTAATCACCGGAGTCGCGCTCGTCGCGCGAAGCATTGCCGAGGAGCCCC
Source organism: Rhodococcus sp. NPDC060090 (assembly GCF_042729855.1). Classification (NCBI taxonomy): domain Bacteria; kingdom Bacillati; phylum Actinomycetota; class Actinomycetes; order Mycobacteriales; family Nocardiaceae; genus Rhodococcus; species Rhodococcus sp. NPDC060090. The sequence goes on from NZ_JBHWXB010000006.1 coordinate 134,345, forward strand.
TCGAGAATCCGGGTGAGCAAGGTTTCCGGAGAGACGTCGCGCAGCGTCTGGTATGCCGAGAAGGACGGTCCGTTCGACGACTTGTACTGCCCGAGCTCTTCGACCAGTTGTGCGGTGAGCATCTCGGTCGTGGCGAGTGCCTCCGCAGAATCGTCGGCGAGGAGCTCCGCGATCAGGTCGCGCACGGCCTCGAGATCGATTTCGCCGGACGGCGTGCGCGGCAATGTGAACTCGGCGCCGTCTGCACCGCGTCGCCCGATCGCCGCCGGGAACCACAGATCGAACAGCGCATCGAAGGTCGGCCGGTGGGTGGACCGGCGCAGCAACGTGCACGCCAGACCCTCGCGCAGCATCTCTCGGTCGAGCAGGTCGATCACCGTCATGACCTGGCCCGCGTCGACGGTTTCGGACGGACCCACCGCGATGCCGCGCCGCCGCAGCGATTCGACGAATCCGACGAGATGACCGGGAATTCCGTGCGGCGCCTTCAGCGTTCCGCCCGAACCGGATGTCGGTGCCCCTGCCATGTCAGTTCAACCGGAGCTCGGCTGCCGCACGATCCTGATCGGACCGATGCTTGAGGACGACACCGAGGGTGGTGCGTACGGCCGCATCGTCGAGGGTGTCCATACCCAGCGCTAGGAGCGTCCGGCCCCAATCGATGGTCTCGGCGACCGAGGGCACCTTCTTGAGCTGCATACCGCGCAGCACGTGGACGGTACGGACGAGTTGTTCGGCAACCGCTTCGGACAGCTCGGGGACCCGGCTTGCGAGAATGCGTCGTTCGAGGTCGGCGTCCGGGAAATCCAGGTGAAGGAACAGGCACCGGCGCTTGAGAGCCTCGGACAATTCACGGGTCGCGTTCGAGGTCAGGACCACAAACGGCTTGCGGGAGGCCCGGATGGTGCCGAGTTCGGGAACTGTCACCGCGAAGTCACTGAGCACCTCGAGGAGCAGCCCCTCGATCTCGACGTCGGCCTTGTCGACCTCGTCGATCAGCAGAACGGTCGGGTCGTCGCGCCGGATGGCGGTGAGCAGCGGACGCGACAGCAGGAACTCTTCGGAGAACACGTCCTCCTTGGTCGAATCCCACGATTCGCCTGCCGCGGCGTTCGCTCCGGCCGACTGGATGCGCAGGATCTGCTTCGCGTGGTTCCACTCGTAGAGCGCGCGGGATTCGTCGACGCCCTCGTAGCACTGCAGCCGGACCAGTTCGGCACCGGAGGTCTGTGCGACTGCGCGCGCCAGCTCGGTCTTGCCGACACCGGCGGGGCCTTCGATGAGGAGCGGCTTGTCGAGCCGGTCGGCGAGGAACACCGACGTGGCGGTCGCCTTGTCGGCGAGGTATCCCGTCTCGGCGAGCCGGTCGATCACATCCTGGACGTCCGCGAAGATCGGCGGAGTGGTCGGCAGCGCACGATCCACGCTGTGTCCTTTCGTCGTGCTGATCAGGCGGGGCGTCAGGCGGGGCGCGTGTGGCCGTCGCCCCACACCACCCACTTGGTGGAGGTCAGTTCGGGCAGGCCCATCGGGCCACGGGCGTGCAGCTTCTGGGTGGAGATTCCGATCTCCGCACCGAACCCGAACTGCTCACCATCGGTGAATGCGGTGGAGGCATTGACCATGACTGCCGCCGCATCGACCCGCGCGGTGAACTCACGAGCCGCGGCGAGGTCGGCGGTGACGATGGCCTCGGTGTGGCCGGTGCCGTACCGGTCGATGTGATCCACCGCGGCATCGAGACCGTCGACAACCGCGAGCGCCACATCGAGGGTGAGATACTCCTCGGCCCAGTCGTTCTCCGTTGCGGGGACGAGTCCGGGCAGGTCGCCGTGGACCGTGACACTGTGCGACTGCAGGACCTGCAGCAACTTCGGGACGGCGGTGTCGGCGATGGCCTTGTCGACGAGGATCGTCTCGGCGGTGTTGCACACGCTGGGGCGGCGGGTCTTGGCGTTGACGACGATCTTCTCCGCCATCACCAGATCGGCGGCGGAGTGGATGTAGACGTGGCAGTTGCCCACGCCGGTTTCGATGGTGGGGACCGTTGCGTCGCGGACCACGGCTGAGATCAGGCCGGCGCCGCCGCGCGGAATCACCACGTCGACGAGTCCTCGTGCCTGGATCAAGTGCGTCACCGACGACCGATCGGCGCTCGGCAACAATTGCACGGCATCTTCGGGCAGTCCCTGAGCGGTGAGCGAACCTCGCAGCGCCTCGACGAGCGCCGTGTTCGAGTGGACCGCGGACGACGAGCCGCGCAGCAAAGCTGCATTTCCGGACTTGAGGGCGAGTCCGAACGCGTCGACGGTGACGTTCGGGCGTGCCTCGTAGACCATGCCGACCACGCCGAGTGGCACGCGGAGCTGGCGGAGTTCGAGTCCGTTCGGCAGAGCGCTTCCGCGCACGACTTCACCGACCGGGTCGGGCAGTCCGGCGACCTGACGCAGGCCTGATGCGATGCCCTCGATGCGGGCCTCGGTCAGACGCAGCCGGTCGAGGAGCGATTCCTCCGTGCCGCCCGCACGCGCGGCGTCGATATCGGCGGTGTTGGCCGCGAGCACCGCGTCCGACGCGGCGAGAATCGCATCGGCGGCCGCGTGCAATGCGGCATCCTTCTGCGCGGTCGTGAGGAGGGCGAGACGCCGGGAGGCGACACGGGCGCCGCGGGCGGCAGCGCGCACCGCCTCGCGAGTGTCGATCGCCTGGGCTTCCGCGGAATCGGATGCGGTGGAGTCAGGGGTCACGGCAGTCATGGCCACAGCGTAGTCGCGATGGTGACCGAGCCGACAGGCAGCTCGGTGCGCGGCGAGCTCAGCGCAGCCCGGTGCCCCGCGCAAGAGCCGTGCGGATCAGGGTGGACACGAGCTCACGGTTGTCGATGCCTGCAGCCTCCCACATCCGCGGATACATCGAGATCGAGGTGAACCCGGGCATCGTGTTGATCTCGTTGATCACCGGTCCGTTCTCGGTGACGAAAAAGTCCACACGCGAGAGCCCCTGGCAGTCGAGCGCACGGAATGCGCGCACCGCCAGGTCGCGGATCTCGTCGGACACGTCGTCGTCGAGCTTGGCCGGGACATCGAATTCGCACACGTCGTCGAGGTACTTGGTGTCGAAGTCGTAGAACGCTTCGTGATTGCCCGAGGCATCGGGCATCCGGATCTCGGCGACGACACTGGCGCGGACGTCCCCGTCCGGGAACTCGAGAACACCGCATTCGACCTCGCGGCCGACGACAGCCGATTCGACGATGACCTTCGGGTCATGCCTGCGCGCCTTTGCCACCGCGGCATCGAATGCCGGCCAATCGGTGACACGGCTGATACCGATCGACGATCCGCCGCGTGCGGGCTTGACGAACACGGGCAGACCCAGACGGTCTTTCTGCTCGCCGGTGAGCGTCGCGGTGCCGGGTCGGAGTATCACCTGGAATCCGACCGGAAGACCCTCGGCGGCGAGCAGCTTCTTGGTGAACTCCTTGTCCATGCCGGCGGCGCTGGCGAGCACCCCCGGGCCCACGTACGGGATTCCAGCGAGTTCGAGCAGCCCCTGGATCGTGCCGTCCTCGCCGTTGGCGCCGTGCAGCACGGGGAACACGACGTCGACCGAGGAGAGGACCTCGCCGAATTCACCCTCGCCGAGGGCGACGAGGTCGCCGCTGCGGGTCGGATCGGCGGTGAGCACCAACGAGGACCCGGTCGAGTCGACCACCGGCAGTTCACGCCCGGCCATGACGAGCTGTTCGGGGTCGGTGTGTGCGAGTACCCAGGATCCGTCGACGGTGATCCCGATCGGGACGGCTTCGTAGAGGTCGGGATCCAGATTGCGTAGGACGCTTCCTGCCGATACGCAGGAGACGGAATGTTCGTTGCTGCGGCCGCCGAACACGACAGCCACCCGGATGCGGGGGTTACTCACGGGACACACCGTACCGGTAAGGGCGGTCTTCGCCCCAGCCGGTTTCCCGTCGTTCACGAGGCTCGCAGCGCCACATCAAGATCGGCGAGAAGGTCCTCGGTGTCCTCGATACCGCACGACAGGCGCACGAACCCCGGAGCGACCGCGTCGCCCCAGCGGGCGCGCCGGTCTGCCGTGGTGTGGATTCCTCCGAAGCTGGTTGCGGAGACGATCAGCTCCGACGACCGCACGAAGCGATGGACGTCGTCGGCGCCGTCGAGCCGGAAGGTGACGAGGGGGCCGAACCTGCGCATCTGCGCGGACGCGACCGGGTACGCGGGGTCGGTCGGCAGACCCGGATAACGCACGTATGCGGCCGCAGGATGTTCTGCCAGCATCCGCGCGATCGCCAGTGCATTCGCGCACTGCCGCTCGAAGCGCAGACCCGCCGTCCCCAGGCTGCGATGGGCGAGCCAGGTCTCGAACGGGCCCAGCACGGTCCCCGACAGCAGCCGCTCACGATCGAGCGGCGGGAGAAATGTGTCCTCGCGCACGGCGATGTACCCGAACAGTAGATCACTGTGTCCGCTGAGCGATTTGGTGCCACTGGCCACCACGACGTCGGCCCCGAGGTCGAGTGGTTGCTGACCGAGTGGGGTGGCCGTGGTGTTGTCGACGAGCAGGAGCGCACCGGCCGCACGACACGTCGCCGCGGTCGCCGCGAGATCCACGGTGTCGAGTCCCGGATTCGACGGAGTCTCGACGAGGACCACCGCCCCCGCGGGCGCGTCCGCAAGCACGGCGCCGAGGGTGCCGTCGCCGAACTCGCGCACCGACAGTTCGTGCACGTTCACACCGAACGGCGCGAGGCAGTCGCGCGCATACATGCGCACTTGGTAGTACCCGTCCGACGGGACCACGACCACCCCGCCGGGGCGCGCGAGCGCCCGGAGCGCGACGGTGATCGCGGACATTCCGGAGCCGACGACACGGGCCGCGGACGCACCCTCGAGGGCCGCGAGTGCCCGTTCCAGGTCACGCCACCCGGGATTCGACGCCCGCGCGTAGGTGTCCACGTCGGCGAGTTCGTCCTCACCGAGACGATACGGTGCCGCGAATACCGGACCCGGCTGCAGAGGTTCACCTGGAACACCCTCTACAGCAACAGCTTTCACGCAACGAGTCGAATCACCGGGCATCGGGATCACTCGGGCTTCACACGGCGACCGAGAAGCAGACCGATCGCATCCTGAACCGACATCCCCTCGTGGCACACGCGATGCACCGCGTCCGCGAGGGGCATCTCGACGTCGTAATTGGCGGCGAGTTCCCGCACCGAGGTGCAGGATTTGACACCTTCGGCAACCTGACCGTGCGTGGCTTCCTGTGCGCTCTCGAGTGTCCCGCCCCGACCGAGGCGCTCACCGAAGGTCCGGTTGCGCGAGAGCGGCGACGCGCATGTGGCGACAAGGTCTCCGACCCCAGCCAGGCCGGCCAAGGTCGCCGGCTTGGCCCCCAGTGCGGTTCCGAGACGGATGATCTCGGCCAGACCTCGGGTGATGATGCTCGCAACCGTGTTCTCCCCGAGACCCACACCGACCGCCATGCCGCAGGCAAGCGCGATGACGTTCTTGCACGCGCCGCCGATCTCACACCCGATCACATCCGTATTCGTATACGGACGGAAATATCCTGTGGCGCATGCCTTCTGGATCTGCATGGCGCGGGTCGACTCGGGGCACGCAATCACGGTGGCAGCGGGTTGACCCACGGCGATCTCGCGTGCGAGGTTCGGTCCGGACAGCACCGCGATCCGATTCCTGTCTGCTCCGGTGACCTGACCGACCACCTGACTCATCCGCATCAGGGTGCCGCTCTCGATCCCCTTCGCGAGACTGAGCAGCGTCACGTCGGACGCGATGTCGTCCCGCCACTGCGCGAGGTTGACCCGCAGCGTCTGGGACGGGACCGCGAGTACGACGAAATCGGCGCCGTCGAGCGCCACCCGGTGATCGGCGGTGGCCGACAAGGTCGGAGGCAACTCGATACCGGGAAGATAGTCCGGATTCTCGTGCCGGTCGTGGATGGATCGCGCCACCTCCTCCCGGCGAGCCCAGACGGTCACATCGGTACCCGCCTCGGCGAGAACCTTCGCGAACGCCGTCCCCCATGAACCCGCCCCCAGAATCGCCGCTTTGGTCACACGGTTCCCCTCATCGTCTCGTTGTGCTGTCGTCACGTCGCATCACAGTCCCCGCCGCGTGCGTCTCCACCACGGGTGCGTCCAGTATCGCCCAAGCCGGGGTGCCCGCACCGCGCGACGGGACTCCGGAATGCATCCGGCCGCGGAACTGGCAGAATCCGGGGCATGACCGCTGTGCACGTGCTCGTCCCCGTCAAGGCCTTGGGCCTGGCGAAGACGCGGCTCGCGCACGCCCTCGAACCGTCCACACGCTCCGACCTGGTGATCGCGATGCTCATCGACACCGTCAGCGCGGTCCTGGGCGTGCCCGAAACGGTTGCCACCGTCGTGACGTCGGATCCGGTCGCCACCGAGGTCGCGTTCGCGCACGGCGCCCAGGTTCTGCCCGATCCGGCACATCGTGGCGAGTCGGACCCTCTCAATACAGCGCTCGACTTGGCCGCGAGACGCATTCGCGCGCAATCGCCGGGAATCGATCTCGTCGCCCTCCAGGCGGACCTTCCGGCGCTGCGCTCGCCGGAACTCACGACCGCACTCACCGAAGCGCGGTCGTTCGGCACGGCGATCGTCGTTGATCACACCGGCGACGGAACGTCGGCGTTGTTCCAGTGCAGACCGGATCGTCCACTCGAGCCGATGTTCGGCATCGAATCCGCACGACGGCACATCCGATCCGGAGCACGGGCACTGACGGACCCCTTGGACGGCTTGCGCCTGGATGTCGACACCCTCGACGACCTCGAGGCCGCCGTCCGACTCGGCACCGGAGACGCCACGAGTCGGGTCCTCGACCGGATCGGATTCCTGCTTCCGGAACGAGCACCTGGTGTCCGCCGCTGAGTCACGGTGCCACGATGTTCCTGCAACAATGAAGTAGTGACCCACGGCCATACCACCGACTCGAACGTCGGACCCGAAGATGCAGTCCCGGCCCGCGCCGTTACCCGACCTGTGCGAGGCACCGCCACACCCGCTGCACCGCCCGCCGCGGCCGAGCATCGCGCACTCAGCACGGATGGGCTCCCCGCGGACCGTTATCTCAACCGGGAACTGAGCTGGCTCGATTTCAATGCGCGTGTGCTCGCCCTCGCAGAGGACAAGTCGATACCTCTGCTCGAGCGAGCAAAGTTCCTTGCGATCTTCGCATCCAATCTCGACGAGTTCTACATGGTGCGCGTCGCAGGCCTCAAACGCCGCGCGGAAACAGGACTGTCGGTACGATCCGCCGACGGCCTGTCACCGAGGGCACAGCTCGCACTCATCGCCTCGAGCACACAGGAACTCGCCGGCCGTCAGGCCCAGGTCTTTCTGGAGTCGGTGCTCCCGGCCCTTGCCGCCGAAGGTATCTCGATCATCCGTTGGTCCGATCTGGACGAGCACCAGAAGATACGGTTGACCCGATATTTCGCCGAGCAGATCTTTCCCGTCCTCACGCCCCTCGCCGTCGATCCCGCTCATCCGTTCCCGTACATCAGCGGGTTGAGCCTGAATCTCGCTGTCACCGTGAAGGACCTCAATTCCGCGGGAGAGCATTTCGCGCGTGTGAAGGTTCCCGACAACGTCGGCCGGTATGTCCGGGTCGACCAGGTCGACGCTTCCACCGCGATCCCGGCCTTCCTTCCCCTCGAGGAACTGATCGCGGCGCACCTCGACGTCCTGTTCCCCGGAATGGAAGTCGTCGAGCACCACGCCTTCCGGGTCACGCGTAACGCGGATTTCGACGTCGAGGAGGATCGCGACGAAGATCTGCTTCAGGCCCTCGAACGCGAACTCGCGCGTCGCCGTTTCGGGTCCCCGGTACGCCTCGAGGTGTCCGACGACATGACCGAGCACATGCTCGAATTACTGTTGCGTGAGCTGGATGTCGATCCGTCCGATGTGGTGCAGCTGCCGGGTCTGCTCGATCTGTCCAGTCTCTGGCAGGTGCATGCCGTGGACCGTCCGGATCTCAAAGACGCCCCGTTTGTGCCCGCGACGCACCCTGCATTCGGCGAACGTGAAACCCCGAAGAGCGTGTTCTCGACGCTGCGCGAAGGTGACGTGCTCGTCCATCACCCGTACGAGTCGTTCTCGACGAGCGTGCAGCGATTCATCGAGCAGGCCGCCGCCGACAGTCAGGTGCTGGCGATCAAGCAGACGCTGTATCGCACCTCCGGCGACTCCCCCATCGTCAACGCGCTCATCGCCGCCGCAGAGGCCGGCAAACAGGTCGTCGCACTCGTCGAGATCAAGGCGCGGTTCGACGAGCAGGCGAATATTCAGTGGGCACGCAAGCTCGAACAGGCGGGCGTGCACGTGGTGTACGGACTGGTGGGCCTCAAGACCCACTGCAAGACCTCACTCGTGGTCCGCCGTGAGGGTTCCACGATTCGGCGTTACTGCCACATCGGCACCGGCAACTACAATCCGAAAACTGCTCGGCTGTACGAGGATGTGGGGCTGCTCACGTGTTCGCCCGAGATCGGTGCCGACCTGACCGATCTGTTCAACACTCTCACGGGCTACTCCCGAAAGGCGCAGTACCGCAATCTCCTCGTCGCTCCCCACGGAGTACGCAAGGGCATCATCGAGCGCATCGAACGCGAGGTCGAGCATCATGCGATGGGCAAGCCCACCGGGATCCGCCTCAAGGCCAACGCGCTCGTCGACGAACAGGTCATCGACGCGTTGTACCGTGCGTCCTGTGCGGGTGTCTCCGTAGAGATCGTCGTTCGCGGTATCTGTGCACTCAAACCGGGTGTTCCGGGACTGAGCGAGAACATCACCGTGCGATCGATTCTGGGACGCTTCCTGGAACATTCCCGACTCCTCCATCTCCGCGGTAGCAACGAGTTCTGGATCGGCAGTGCCGACATGATGCATCGCAATCTCGACCGCCGCGTCGAAGTGATGGCTCAGGTGAAGGATCCCCAACTCTGCTTGCAGCTGGGCCAGATCTTCGACTCCGCGCTGGATCCCGCAACCCGATGCTGGACCTTGGAATCCGACGGTGCCTGGTCCGCGAGCCCTGCGCCGGGGTCCGCCGCACGGGATCATCAGGTCGAGCTCATGCGGATGCGCACCTCGTGAATGGAGAACAGGTGACCGAAACGTCGAGTACATCATCGCCCGAGGACATTTTCGCGGCGGGAACGGTGCTGTGGAGGCCTGGTCGGAGTGGCATCGAGATCGCCCTGGTGCACCGACCGAGATACGACGATTGGACCCTGCCGAAGGGCAAGCTCGATCCTGGGGAGACGGCGATCGTTGCGGCGCTCCGGGAGACCGAGGAGGAGACCGGTTTCCGAGCGGTGCTCGGGCGAGGCCTCGGGAGGGTGGTATATCCCGTGCCGGGTACCGGGGCGAGCGAAGCGACGGGAAAGGCCACCGCGGCGAGCGAAGCGACGGGAAAGGCCACCGCGGCGAGCGAAGCGACCGGAAAGGCCACCTCCCAACGCAAGTTGGTCGATTACTGGGCGGCGCGGTGTGAGTCCGGCGAATTCGTCGCGAACGACGAAGTGGATGTCCTCCGATGGGTTTCGCCCGACGCTGCTTTCGGCGAGTTGTCGTATTCGATGGACCACACGGTGTTGCGCCGATTCATGGAGTTGCCGGCTGATACCCGGACGGTGCTCGTGGTGCGGCATGCGAAAGCCGGTAGTCGCAAGGCCTACAAGGGTGAGGACCGGGACCGCCCACTCGATGACAAGGGAGTTGCCCAGGCCGCGGCGCTGGTGCCCCAGCTGTCTGCTTTCGGTGCCGATGCCCTTTTTTCCCCGGACCGCGCCCGGTGCGTCCAGACAATCGAACCGCTCGCCGATCTCCTCGACCTCGACATCGCGCTGGAACCTTCGCTGTCCGAAGAAGACTACACAGCCGACCCCGCGCTCGCCCACAAACGGATCGCGGACATCATCGAGAACGGGGAGGTCCCGGTCTTGTGCAGCCAGGGCGGTGTGATTCCGGATCTACTGCAGTGGTGGTCGGAACAGTGGGGATTCGATCTGCCTGAGGGGCGTACTCGCAAGGCAAGCACGTGGGTTCTGTCGTTCGACGATGGGCGACTGGTGGCGGCCGAGTACATCGACAGTCCCTTGGCTGCCGATCAAACCTGAGCACTGTCGGGCTTCGAGCACTGTCGGGTTTCGAGCACTGTCGGGTTTCGAGCACTGCCAGGATCGAGCACAGCGAAACCGATCCTTGCCTACATAAGACACACTTTCGGCGGCTACCGGAGATTCCGGTAGCCGCCGAAGTACTCGGCCCGTAGTACACGGGTCGATCAGATATCGAGCAGACCTACTTCTTGGCCGCGGTCTTGCGAGCCGTGGTCTTCTTGGCCGGAGCCTTCTTGGCCGCCGTGGTCTTCTTTGCCGCGGTGGTCTTCTTGGCCGCGGTGGCGGTGGTCTTGGCCGGAGCCTTCTTCGCCGCGGTGGTCTTCTTGGCCGCGGTGGCGGTGGTCTTGGCCGGAGCCTTCTTTGCCGCCGTGGTCTTCTTGGCCGCCGTGGTCTTTGCCGCGGTGGTCTTCTTGGCCGCGGTGGCGGTGGTCTTGGCCGGAGCCTTCTTTGCCGCCGTGGTCTTCTTGGCCGCCGTGGTCTTCGCCGCGGTGGTCTTCTTGGCCGCCGTGGTCTTTGCCGCGGTGGTCTTCTTGGCCGCGGTGGTCTTCTTGGCCGCGGTGGTCTTCTTCGCAGCAGTCTTCTTCGCAGCCTTCTTCGCGGCAGCGGACTTCTTCACTGCTGCAGCGGCACCGCGCTTGACGGCCGGGCCACTCGCGGGAAGCTTCTGCGTTCCAGCGATGACTGCCTTGAACTGAGCACCCGGGCGGAATGCCGGAACCGACGTCGGCTTGACCTTGACGGTCTCGCCAGTTCGCGGGTTTCGAGCAACACGAGCCGCGCGACGACGCTGCTCGAACACACCGAATCCGGTGATGGTGACACTGTTGCCGGCATGCACGGCGCGAACGATCGCGTCGACGATGTGCTCGACAGCCTCCGTTGCGGTGCGCCTGTCCGAACCGAGCTTCTCGGTCAGAACGTCGATCAATTCTGCCTTGTTCATTGATTTCCTCCGCATATCACGGTCCACCGTCAGACCGACTCGAGTCCACGGTAGCCCCGCAAACGGTCAAGAGTCTATGTGCCACGCCAATTCTCATGCAAATACGTGGGCGGGCCCGAGCCGAAAAGCGCTTCGGCTCGGGCCCGAATAGCCCCCCGGAGGCCTTTGTCAGGGCGCCGGAAGGGTGCGTGGTTTCCAAGAAGGCCTTGCCTTCTCGTACTCGGAAACCGCTTCTACCTGGCGCAATGTCAGCCCGATGTCGTCGAGGCCCTCGATCAGACGCCACCGCGTGTAGTCGTCAATGGTGAACGGCACCACGGTTGTTCCGGCGGTCACAGTTCGGTTCTCCAAACTCACTTCGAGTTCGAGTCCCGGCTGCTGTTCGATGAGTTTCCAGAGCAATTCGACGTCGTCCTGGCCTACCTGAGCGGCGAGCATTCCGGCTTTTCCGGCGTTGCCGCGGAAGATATCGGCGAAGCGTGACGAGATCACTACCCGGAAACCGTAATCGGACAGAGCCCAGACGGCATGCTCTCGAGAGGACCCCGTTCCGAAATCCGGGCCGGCAACGAGGACGCTGCCGCGATCGAACGGCGGGGTGTTGAGGACGAATGCCGGGTCGGTGCGCCACCCGGCGAACAGTCCGTCCTCGAATCCCGTGCGGGTAACTCGCTTCAGGTACACCGAGGGGATTATCTGATCGGTATCGACATTGGATCGGCGCAGCGGAACGCCGATGCCCTTGTGAGTGGTGAAGGCTTCCATCGAATTCTCTCCTCGTCCCGTGCTCTAGTCCAGATCCGCCGGGGCGGACAGCGTGCCGCGAACGGCAGTGGCGGCGGCCACAGGCGGGGACACGAGGTGCGTTCGCCCACCTTTGCCCTGGCGGCCTTCGAAATTGCGATTCGACGTCGATGCGGAACGCTCGCCCGGCGCAAGCTGATCGGGGTTCATGCCCAGGCACATCGAACAGCCGGCCTGACGCCACTCTGCACCTGCCGCAACGAAGATCTCGCCGAGACCTTCGGACTCGGCCTGAGCACGAACACGCATCGATCCGGGAACGACGAGCATCCGAACGCCCTCAGCGACCTTGCGGCCCTTCAGAATGTCGGCGACCGCACGCATGTCTTCGATGCGGCCGTTGGTGCACGACCCGACGAACACGGTGTCGATCTTGATCTCTCGCAAGGGCATACCGGGCTCGAGGTCCATGTAGCGCACGGCCTTCTCGGCTGCGTGACGCTCCGTCTCGTCGGCGATCTCGTCCGGCACCGGCACCGACGCGCCCAGCGGAAGACCCTGACCCGGGTTGGTTCCCCACGTGACGAAGGGCGTCAGCACACTGGCATCGATGTGCACCTCGGCGTCGAAAACTGCGTCCTCGTCGGTCTTCAGCTGCTCCCACGCGGCCACCGCGGCATCCCAGTCGGCGCCCTGCGGTGCATGCGGACGCCCCTCGAGGAACTCGTAGGTGATCTCGTCGGGTGCAATCAACCCGGCTCGTGCGCCGGCCTCGATCGACATGTTGCAGATGGTCATCCGAGATTCCATGGACAGCCCGCGAATAGCCTCGCCGCGGTACTCGAGCACGTAGCCTTGCCCGCCTCCGGTCCCGATCTGCGCGATGATCGCGAGAATCAGATCCTTGCTCGTGACTCCTGGCGGCAGTTCGCCGTCGACGTTGATCGCCATCGTCTTGAACGGCCGCAGCGACAACGTCTGGGTCGCCAGTACGTGCTCGACTTCGCTGGTGCCGATTCCCATCGCGATCGAGCCGAACGCACCGTGAGTGGCGGTGTGGCTGTCGCCGCACACCACCGTCATGCCGGGCTGGGTCAATCCGAGTTGCGGCCCGACCACGTGCACGATGCCCTGCTCGAGGTCTCCCATCGGATGCAACCGCACGCCGAATTCTTCACAGTTGCGGCGCAACGTCTCGACCTGCGTGCGCGACACCGGGTCAGCGATAGGCTTGTCGATATCGATCGTCGGGACGTTGTGGTCCTCGGTCGCTATCGTGAGATCGAGACGCCGCACTCCTCGCCCTGCCAGCCGCAGACCGTCGAACGCCTGCGGGCTGGTGACCTCGTGTACGAGATGCAGGTCGATGTAGATCAGGTCGGGCTCACGCGCCGCTCCCTCTCCCTCACCGCGCACAACCACGTGCTGGTCCCACACCTTTTCTGCCAGAGTCTTTCCAGCCATTCTCTCCACCTGTCGTACGTGCCGTACGCGAACCCGGATCTCGGGGCCGTCCGAGTCGCGTCTGGTGCCGTTTCCGCCGCGAACGGGATGCGCTATGCTTCCCAATATGCGAGACGGAGGTATCGACCTATGAGACAGCATAGCGGGATCGGGGTGCTGGACAAAGCGATGACGGTCCTCCATGCGGTGGCCGAACAACCGTGCAACCTCAACGAGTTGTGTGCGCGTACCGGGTTACCGCGCGCGACAGCACACCGCCTCGCAGTCGGACTCGAGGTCCACCGCCTGCTGATGCGCGACGGCGACGGCCAATGGCGGCCGGGCCCCGGCCTTGCCGAACTGTCCGCAGGCGCAGGCGATGCGCTCGTCGAGGCAGCCTCTCTCGTCCTCCCCCGGCTGCGCGAGATCACCGGGGAGAGCGTGCAGCTGTACCGCCGGGACGGCACCCAACGCGTCTGCATCGCCGCTCTCGAACCTCCGACCGGCCTGCGCGACAGCGTACTCGTCGGCGCACGCCTGCCCATGACCGCCGGATCCGGAGCCAAAGTTCTGCTCGCGTGGGCCGATACGGCCACTCAGCGCACCCTCCTCCCTGACGCCGCATTCGGGGAGCGCGTGCTCTCCGAGGTCCGCCGACGCGGCTGGGCGCAGAGCGCAGCCGAACGCGAACCCGGCGTCGCCTCCGTGGCCGCGCCCGTGCGCGACGGCAATGGCGCGGTGGTGGCAGCGATCTCGGTCTCCGGCCCCATCGACCGTATGGGCCGCCGACCGGGCTCCCGCTGGGCCGCCGACCTGCTCGCCGCCGCCGAGGCATTGCACAAACGTTTGTAGTCCGCCGAAATTCGTTTGCGTTCTGCACATCCATACCGTTCCATCAGCGCCATGTATCCCCCTGGGCTCGAAGGCCGCGTGGCTGTCGTGACCGGCGTGAGCCGTCACCGCGGTATCGGTTGTGCGATCGCCCGTAAGCTCGTGGCGGCAGGCGCGCACGTCTTCCTCACCCATTTCCGCGATCACGATCTCGACCAGCCGTGGGGAGCAGACGATCTCGACGCGGTGGTGTCCGAGATCCGGGCGAGCGCAGCACCGGGCGTCCGCATCCACCACACCGCCGCCGATCTTTCCGATCCCGGCGTCATCGAACCGCTTCTCGACAGGGCCACCGACGCGTTCGGACACGTGGACATCCTGGTGTGCAACCACGCCCACAGCGGCAGCGACGGCGCACTGCTCGAACTCGACACCACAACGTTGGACGTCCACTGGCAGGTGGACGCACGGTCGGTCCTACTTCTCACTGCCGCATTCGCACGTCGCCACGACGGGCGAACGGGCGGTCGCGTCGTGTGGCTCACATCCGGACAGCAGCTCGGACCGATGCGTCGCGAAGTCGCCTACGCGACGGCCAAAGCGGCTCTCGCCGGGGCACTACCGACCGTCGCCGACGAATTGCTCGACCGGAAGATTCTGCTCAATGCTGTCAATCCGGGTCCGGTGAACACGGGATATCTGTCCCCCGACACGCGCGACTGTGACGAAGAGACACTCCGGGCAGTGCTGGAGGCGTTTCCTCAGAAACGATTCGGCGAACCCGACGACCCTGCGAGACTGATCGCGTGGCTCGTCTCGGACGAGGGCAGATGGGTCGTGGGTCAGGTCATCGATTCGGAGGGCGGCTTCCGACGGTCGCGTTGGTGACCTGTTGCGAGGTGTGTCACAGTTCTGCCCATGGGAACGAACCGCCGAGCAGAAATCGCAATGACCGAGCCAGAAGTCAGCGACTTCCTCCACCACAGCCGCGTGGCCACACTCGCCTCGCTGGGACCGCAGGGTACACCGCATCTGGTGGCCATGTGGTACGCCGTGCTCGGCGGCGAGATCTGGTTCGAGACGAAGGCGAAGTCGCAGAAGGTCGTGAATCTCCGTCGCGACGATCGCATCACCGCACTTGTCGAAGCCGGCGACACCTACGATCAATTGCGCGGCGTCTCGCTCGAAGGTCGCGCCCAGATCGTCGAAGATCATGACGTGCTGTTCGACGTCTGCCGAGACGTCTGGGAGCGCTACACCGGCCCGTACACGGACGAGATGCGCCCCGCCGTGGAACAGATGATGCACAAGAGGGTGGCGGTACGCGTGATGCCACAACGCGTTCGGTCCTGGGACCATCGCAAGCTCGGCATACCCGCCATCGCGCTCGGTGGCACGACCGCCGCGCATCTACCGCGCGCCGATCGTTGACGTCGAAATTCACGCGACAGGCCGGCACCCGTCGCGCTACATTCACCAACAGGAGGGAGGTACGAACATGACCGACCCGGCAAAAGAACGCATCAAAGAAGAGTTCCTCGCGGCACTCGAACGCAAGAAGCAGAGCAAGGGCAGCGGAACCGCGCATCTCGACGCGACGTCGAAGGCCAACGGGCCGCACGCCAACACAGACCACCATCGTCAATTCCGGCGCAAGAGTGGCTGATCATGAGAACGAAGAAGACCCTCCGGATTTCCGGAGGGTCTTCTTTCGATGTAGCCCCGATGGGATTCGAACCCACGCTACCGCCGTGAGAGGGCGGCGTCCTAGGCCGCTAGACGACGGGGCCAGGAACTTGTCCGGACTCGATCGGCCCGTTTCCGGAGATCGAACCCTACAGAAGAAGAATCCCTCCGACCCGAAAGTCGGAGGAGATCCATGGTAGCCCCGATGGGATTCGAACCCACGCTACCGCCGTGAGAGGGCGGCGTCCTAGGCCGCTAGACGACGGGGCCAGGATCTTCTTCTGTTTGCACCTCCCGAAGGAAGCTCAGCCAGCCTAAACTGACCGGGATGCGATAGCAAGCCACCGCACCGCAGCTGGGGTACCAGGACTCGAACCTAGAATGGCTGAACCAGAATCAGCTGTGTTGCCAATTACACCATACCCCAATGGTCTGTTACTTCGGCCTGCGCTGTTCGCGCTCGGCCTCCGTTCCGAACCGAGAAGAAGATTAACACCATGGGGGTGCAGAACTACAAATCGCCTGGTCAGCGCTATAAGTTCGTGCAGCTCCGACCCGGCCGGTCACCCGGCGCGGAAGCGAGGGGGGCACCCGCCGTGATGGCGAGCGCCCTCCTCGTAGCGTGACCCGATCAGGACAGGTCCAATCAGGCGATGGTGGCGCGAGCGTCCCGCAGGCGCGCGAGTGACCGCTCGCGACCGAGCAGTTCCATCGACTCGTAGAGCGGCGGGCTCACATGCGAGCCCGTCACGGCGACGCGAACGGGCGCGAACGCCTTCCGTGGCTTGAGACCCAACTCGTCGATCAGCTTCGCCTTGAGCGCCCCCTCGAGCTCCGGGGTGGTCCACGCGTCGAGGCCCTCGACCGCCGCGATCGTCGCGTCGAGGACCGCAGCGGCATCTTCCTTCAGGTTCTTCGCCGCGGACGCCTCGTCGAGTTCGAAGTCCGCCTCGTCGACGAACAGGAACTTCAGCAGACCCCATGCGTCACTGAGGACGACGATGCGGGTCTGGACGAGATCGGCTGCCACAGCGAAGAGCTGATCGTCCACATCCGCGGTGATGTGCTGGTGTTCGACGAGGAAGGCCTTCAGGCGCGCCGCGAAGTCTGCGGGCTCGAGCAACCGGATGTGCTCGGCATTGATCGCGTCGGCCTTCTTCTGGTCGAACCGGGCCGGGTTCGAGTTGACCTTGGAGATATCGAATGCTGCGACCATCTCGTCGAGTGAGAACACGTCGCGGTCGTCGGCGAGCCCCCAGCCGAGGAGCGCGAGATAGTTGAGCAGCCCTTCCGGAATGAACCCGCGGTCTCGATGGAGGAAGAGGTTCGATTCCGGGTCGCGCTTGGACAACTTCTTGTTGCCCTGGCCCATCACGAACGGCAGGTGCCCGAACTCGGGAGTGAAGTCGGCCACGCCGATGCGCTGCAGTGCGGAATACAACGCGAGCTGACGGGGCGTCGAGGAGAGCAGATCCTCACCGCGCAATACATGGGTGATCTTCATCAGGGCGTCGTCGACGGGGTTGACGAGCGTATACAGCGGGATGCCGTTGCCTCGGGTGAGCGCGAAGTCGGGCACGGTGCCCGCCTTGAATGTCGTCTCACCGCGCACGAGGTCGTTCCAGCGCAGATCGTCGGCAGGCATCCGGAGTCGCACGACCGGCTTGCGGCCTTCGTCGAGGTAGGCCTGCCGCTGCTCGGCGGTGAGGTCGCGGTCGAAGTTGTCGTATCCCAGCTTGGGGTCGCGACCGGCTGCTTTGTGCCGCTCCTCGACCTCTTCCGGGGTGGAGAACGACTCGTACGCCTCACCGGCCGCGAGGAGATTCGCGACGACGTCGAGGTGCAGATCCCGTCGCTGCGACTGACGATATGGCTCGTACGGGCCGCCCACCTCCGGCCCTTCATCCCATTCGAGCCCGAGCCAGCGCAACGCGTCGAGTATCGCCTGGTACGACTCCTCACTGTCCCGGGCCGCATCGGTGTCCTCGATACGGAAGACGAACGCCCCGCCGTGGTGTCGTGCGAATGCCCAGTTGAACAGGGCGGTACGCACGAGGCCGACGTGCGGGGTACCGGTCGGGGACGGACAGAAACGGACGCGAACTTCGCTGGTGGTCATCGGCTCACTCGGGTCGAGGGACGGGATATCAAGACCCTCTCAGGTTAGTCTCCGACCACACCGCAGGAACGGCGGACCGACAGCTCAGGCGCCCTTCGTCACCACGGGGTTGGTGAGCGTGCCGATCTTCTCGACCGTGACCGAGACGGTGTCGCCGGCTTCGATCGGACCGACGCCCTCCGGCGTGCCCGTGAGGATCACGTCGCCCGGCAGCAATGTCATGACCGCCGAGACCCATTCCACGAGTGCCGGAATGTCGTGCACCATCATCGAAGTGCGGCTGCGCTGACGAGATTGCCCGTTGACCTCCGCAGAGATCTCGAGGTCGGAGGCGTCGAGGTCGGTTTCGATCCAGGGGCCGAGAGGGCAGAACGTGTCGTGCCCCTTGGCGCGGGCCCACTGACCGTCCTTCGCCTGATGGTCGCGGGCGGACACATCGTTGGCGACCGTGTACCCGAGGATCGCTTCGCGTGCCTTCGCCGCGGTGACGTCCTTGCACGGTCGTCCGATGACCACCGCGAGCTCTGCTTCATGGTGCACCACCGAGGAGTTCCGCGGAATCACGATGGGCACGCCGGGACCGATGATGGATGTGTTGGGCTTGAGGAAGATCACAGGCTCGTCGGGCACCTCGTTGCCCGACTCCGCCGCGTGGGCCGCGTAGTTGCGCCCGACCGCGATCACCTTGCTCGCAAGGATCGGTGCGAGCAGCCGCACATCCGCGAGTGGCCAGCTCCGGCCGGTGAAGGTGGGAGTGCCGAACGGGTGCTCGGCGATCTCCTTGGCGATCACGGAGTCCCCCTCCCCTTCGATGCTGACGAAAGCGACACCGTCCGGACTTGCGATTCGACCAAGGCGCATGCGGCGAGTCTATCGGGCGCCGACTCTCCCCGATCGACGCGCAGGCCCTCTCGGTATAGAGTTCCCCCCAAGTTTCAAACTACGGGATCACATTCTCAGATAGTGAGATTGCATGGATACGCTCACCATCGGGAACCGACGATGGCTGATCCTCGCGCTGGGTGTCTTCGCCCAGACCGCGCAGGCAACAGTGGTCAACGGTGCCGCATTCCTCATCCCGACCTGGCACAACGAGGCCGGATTCACCCTGACGCAAGCGGGAACCCTCGCCGCTGCACCGCTGTTCGGCGGAATGTTCACCCTCGTCGCATGGGGCGCCGTTGCCGATCGCTTCGGCGAACGCCTCGCCCTGTCCGCCGGCATGGCGATCACCGCCGCCGCGGTCACAGGCGCGACCTTCACCACGTCACCGGCCGCCCTCGCGGTGCTGCTCGCGTGCGGCGGCGCCGGCGCGGTGAGTGCCAACGCCGCCAGCGGACGCGTGGTCGTCGGCTGGTTTCCGGTGCATCAGCGCGGGCTCGCGATGGGCATTCGCCAGATGTCGGTGCCACTCGGGGTTGCAGCCTCCGCGCTGGTCATGCCGCAGCTGGCGCGTGACCACGGAATCGCTTGGGCCCTGGCGTTTCCGGCGATCGTGTGCGGCGTCGCCGCTGTTGCGTGCGCGGTCGGGATCGTCGACCCGCCACGTCCTGACAGGGCCGAGGCCGCGCGCACCGGAGCGTTGGCGAATCCGTACCGGGCCGGCTCTGCGCTGACCCGCATCCACGTCGCATCGATCCTGTTGGTGATTCCTCAATACGTCGTGTGGACATACGCATTGGTGTGGTTGATCGTCGACCGCGGCTGGGACGAGACCGGTGCCGGACTTGTGATCACCGCGGCACAAGTCCTCGGCGCGCTCGGCCGGGTCGCCGTGGGAGCGTGGTCGGATCGCGTCGGGAGCAGGTTGGGTCCGCTGCGGATCGTGTCGATGATCACTGCGGCGTCGATGGTGGCGCTCGCGGCGACCTCGCTCACGGACTCCCCCGTCGCCGTTGCCGTGCTGCTCGTCGCGTCGGTCGCCTCGTCGAGTCCCAACGGCCTTGCGTTCACCGCCGTCGCCGAGATCGCCGGACCGTACTGGGGTGGGCGGGCGCTCGGCGTCCAGAACACCGGCCAGTTCGTCTTCGCCGCCGCTGTGGGCCCAGTGTTCGGTGCTCTCATCGCCGCGGTCGGCTTTCCCGCAGCGTTCGCGCTCTCCGCGATCGCCCCTGCGGCAGCGGTACCGGTGGTGCCCGGACAGGACTGACGTCGTGCGCGGTTCCGGTAGTGCGTGCTACCGGAACCGCGCACCGGTGATCAGAGTGCGGCGGTGATACGGTCGCCGATCTCGGTGGTCACGATCGGCGAATCACCGCGCGAGGCGAGATCCGCCTCGACGGCAGCCTCGACGCGCGCTGCGTCCTCGTCGCGGCCCAGGTGGCGCAGCAGCAGCGCGGTGGACAGGATCGCGGCCGTCGGGTCGGCGATACCCTTGCCTGCAATGTCCGGTGCGGAACCGTGAACCGGTTCGAACATCGACGGATTCGTTCCCGAGGCATCGATGTTGCCGCTGGCGGCCAGGCCGATACCTCCGGTGACTGCGCCTGCGAGGTCGGTGATGATGTCGCCGAACAGGTTGTCGGTGACGATGACGTCGAACCGGGACGGGTTGTCGACCATGTAGATGGTCGCCGCATCGATGTGGCAGTACGCCGTCTCGACCTCAGGGAAATCCTTGCCGACGGTCTCGACGGCTCGGGTCCAGATCGCGCCGGCATTGGACAGCACGTTGGTCTTGTGGATCAGCGTGAGGTGCTTGCGGCGGGTCTGCGCGAGCTCGAACGCGTAGCGCACGACACGCTCTGCACCGAACCAGGTGTTGACCGATACCTCGGTTGCGATCTCGTGCGGTGTACCGACGCGGATTGCACCGCCGTTGCCCGTGTACGGGCCCTCGGTGCCCTCGCGCACCACGACGAAGTCGATGTCGGGGTTCGCAGCAAGCGGAGACTTCGACCCCGGGTACAGCTGCGAGGGACGCAGGTTGACGTGGTGATCGAGCGCGAAGCGCATGTTCAGCAGGAGACCACGTTCGAGGATCCCGGGAGTGACCGACGGGTCGCCGATCGCGCCGAGCAGGATCGCGTCGTGCTCGCGGATCGCGGCGAGGTCGGCTTCGGGGAGCAGCTCACCGGTCTCGTTGTATCGGCGCGCGCCGAGGTCGTATTCCGTGGTCTCGAGATCCGCAACCAGCTTGTTCAGGACTTTCAGCGCCTCGGCCGTGACCTCGACACCGATGCCGTCACCGGGGATGACCGCAAGTTTCATTTTCTGTGCTCTCTTCCTGTGCGACAGTGGCCGCGACCGTGCAGACGGTCGCGGCCACCGAACGGTGCAAAGCGATGATCAGGACAGGTCGACCTGCTCGACACGTGCCTCGAGCTGGTCGACGATCTGCGCGACCTCCGCGTCGGCGACGACGCGCTCGACGCGCAGGATCACCGTCGCGCCGGGGCCTTCGGCGTCCTGGCTGAGCGCTGCGGCCTGGATGTCGATGCCCGCGTTGCCGAGGACGGTGCCCAGCGTGCCGAGGACGCCGGGACGATCCTGGTAGTGCACGATGAAGTTGTGTCCTTCGGCACGCAGGTCGAAGCTGCGTCCGTTGATGTTGACGATCTTCTCGACCTGCTGCAGGCCGGTCAGAGCGCCCGCAACGGTGGTGATGCCACCGTCGGCCGCCACAGCGCGCACCTCGACGGCGCTGCGGTGGGTCTGCGCCTCGCTGATGCTCTCGACCTCGATGCTCACGCCGCGCTGCTCGGCGAGCTGCGGGGCGTTGACGAAGGTGACCGGCTCGTCACTGCTGGCCGAGAACAGGCCGCGGAGCGCAGCAAGACCGAGGATCTCGACATTCTCGACGGACAGCTCACCGCTCGCCACGACCTGCACGTTCTGCACGGCCTCGGGCGAGAGGGTGCCTGCGAGCAGGCCGAGCTTGCGGACGAGTTCGAGCCACGGCGCGACCTCCTCGCCGACCGGGCCACCGGAGACGTTGACGGCGTCGGGGACGAATTCGCCGGCGAGAGCCAGGAGGACGCTCTTGGCGACATCGGTGCCGGCGCGATCCTGCGCTTCGGCGGTCGAGGCGCCCAGGTGCGGGGTGACGACCACGTTGTCGAGGTCGAACAGCTTCGAATCGGTGCAGGGCTCGGTGTTGAACACGTCGAGTCCGGCGGCGCGGACCTTGCCTGAGGTGAGCGCGTCGTACAGCGCGTCCTCGTCGATGAGACCGCCACGGGCAGCATTGACGATGATGACACCGTCCTTGGCCGTTGCCAGACGCTCGGCGTTGATCAGGCCTGCGGTTTCCTTCGTCTTCGGCAGGTGCACCGAGATGAAGTCGGCGCGCGAGACGAGCTCGTCGATGTCGACCAGTTCGATGCCCAGCTGCGCGGCGCGGGCAGCGGGCAGGTAGGGGTCGTAGGCGATGACATGGGTCTCGAATGCGGCGAGGCGCTGGGCGAAGAGCTGACCGATCCGGCCGAGGCCGACGACACCGACCGTCTTGCCGAGGATCTCGGTGCCATTGAAGCTCGAGCGCTTCCAGGTGCGCTCGCGCAGCGTGCGGTCGGCGGCGGGCACCTGGCGGGCGGCCGACATCAGTAGCGCGACGGCGTGCTCGGCGGCAGAGTGGATGTTCGAGGTGGGAGCGTTCACGACCATCACACCGCGCTCGGTGGCGGCAGCGATGTCGACGTTGTCGAGACCCACACCTGCGCGGCCGACGATCTTCAGCTTCGGAGCGGCGGCGAGGACCTCGGCATCGACGGTCGTGGCCGACCGCACCAGCAATGCGTCCGCGTCGGGCACCGCGGCCAACAGCGCCGGGCGGTCCGGGCCGTCCACCCAGCGCACCTCGACTCCGTCGCCGAGAGCATCGACGGTCGATTGCGCAAGCTTGTCGGCGATCAGGACTACTGGACGGCCATTCTGGCTCACGTGCAAACTCCCTGTGTCGTGTATGTGGCGAGTAGTCGACGGCGCGGGCACCTGACGGTAGGCGTGTTCAAGCCGCGACCGCACATAGTTTAGTGCCCCGGCGGTCTTCGCGGGCCTACGGGGATGCAGCAGCTACCCACCGGTA
Organism: Rhodococcus sp. NPDC060090; assembly: GCF_042729855.1. NCBI lineage: Bacteria > Bacillati > Actinomycetota > Actinomycetes > Mycobacteriales > Nocardiaceae > Rhodococcus > Rhodococcus sp. NPDC060090. The sequence continues at coordinate 157,337 of NZ_JBHWXB010000006.1, forward strand.
CTCACTGGAATGACACGAACACCGGTTTCGGCTCGATGGCCATGGTCTGTTCCGGCGTGAAGGTGGGCAGATCCTCGTCGTAGAAGTTCTTCCATGCCATGTGAATCTGCGGTGGCAGGCCACTCTGCAGTGCGCCCCACGTGTCGAATTTCTGCGCCGGGGTGCCGTGCCCGTCCGCGTGAAGGACCACCGAGACCTCCGGTCGACCGGCGTCGACGAACTCACGACCGGTGATCATCGAACTGCGGAACTGATGGAGAACGAGCATCTTCTGTGGCAGATCGTGCCGCTGCACGAGGTCGGCCAGGTATGCCACCACTTCGTTGATTTCGGCCGAATCGACGGAACCGATCTGCACCATGTGCTGCTGCCCCGGCGCCAGTCGCCATTCCGGGTCCAGTGCGAGACCGACATTCGGTCGCGCGAGGAATTCCTCGTAGATCCGGGCCTGCTCGAGAAAATGAGTGTGACCGGGTTGCAGATCCAGGACGACGTATACACCTGCGGCCTCGGCCTCATCGATCACGGGCCGCAACTGCTCCGGCGATGTGACACGCGAAAAACGCCCGTCGGTACCGGAATCGGCGGATGCGATGCTCGCGATGATCTCGAATGCGGGCAGCACCGGTTCCGCAGAGAACGGTTGGTACTGTGCCGCGAGGTCGCGCACCCTTGCGATCGCGCCAGCGGTGTCCTGCTCACCGAAGGCACCGAGCGCGGGCCCACTGGGATGGCCGTACAACGCAACGAATCTCCTGTCGGGAAACAGGTTTCGTCCTCCTCCGAACAATTCCGATCGTGCAGGAGGAAGCAGATCGCCGATCGCGGGGACCTCGACACCGGGAAGCGCGATACCTGGGACCGTGGGTTGCGCGTGGGCGGTGACCGTTGCGCCACCCATACACACTGTCGCCAGAATCGCCGCTACTGCCGCTACCCTCGGATTCCATCCCATGGCGATACCGTAGGGGGCGTACCCCACAGGAGCGTGCTGCCACACCAACCCCACCGGTCACAATTCGGACACTTCACACCGTGTTGTTCACTCCTCCCCCGAGAACGCGGTTCCGTCGACCACATCGCGCGGCGGCGCATCCACGTCGCGGCGGTCGACGTCGTGGTTGCGGTGCCGGAACGCGATGACCGCGGTGCGAACGGTCGGATGAAATCGTTCCGCTTCGAAGCGGCCCTCGGTGGACATTCGATTCAACCGATCCTTGACGGGCCCCTTCATGGCCGCGAAACCGAGCCGGATACCCTTGCGCTTCAGATATTCGTCGAGTTCCTCGATGTCCTCCACCGCAGTGGTATCGAGATCGGTGATCGGTTCCGCGGCGAGAACAACCCACTCCACCGGCTTTTCGGCGTCGCGCACAAGTTTTCGGATGTACCGGGTGAGGATCGCTCCGTTCGCGAAGAACAACGGTGCGTCGAACCGCACCAGCACCAATCCATCGACCCGATGCCCCTCGGGATGCCGCTCCACGTCGTGGTAGCCGGCGACGTCGGGCAATTCGACGAGTTCGGTGCGGTGCGGCTGCCACGCGCGCACGACCACCGCGATCAAAGACAGCCCGACGGCGACAAGTACGCCTTGCAGCACTCCGGCAAATGCGACACCGGCGAATGCAGCGACGGAAAGCCCGAATTCGACCTTGCTCACCTTCCACAGATGCCGCAGTGCACTCAGGTCGATCAGAGAACTCGCCGCAACGATCACGACAGCACCGAGCGCCGCTTGCGGGAGGTAGGCGGTCAGCCCCGGCACAACCAACAGGAACAGCAGCACAGTCAGGGCGCCAACCACGCCCACGAGTTGCGTACGACCCCCTGACTCTTCGACGACGGGGGTGCGACTGCCGCTACCGCACACCGGAAATCCACCCGTGACCCCTGCCGCGACATTCACCACACCCAGCGCGCGCATCTCCGAACTGCCGTCGACGTGCTCGCCGTGCCGCATCGCGAAGGCGCGGGACAGGACCGCGGTGTCGGCGAACGCGATCACAGCGATCGCGACTGCAGCGCCGAATAGTTCGACGACATCTCCCCACCCGACACCGCCCAGCGCGGGCGCCGGAAAACCCTGAGGTAGTTCACCGACCATCGCCATCTCGTCCGTCAGGGAGAACACTGCCGTCGCCGCGACCGCGCCGACGACCGCGATCAGGACACCCGGGATAACGGGAACGAATCTCCGAGCGGCGACGATGACAGCAATGGACCCGGCACCCATCAGGAACGCGGACAGGTGCACGCCGTCTTCGAACACGTCGTCGACGACATCCGCGATCTCGGCGAGCACACCGGATTCGTCGTCCTCGGTCCCCACCAGCAACGGCAGCTGACCCACGATGACGATGACCGCGATCGCATTGAGGAAGCCGAGGCGAATCGGGTTGGAGAGCAGTTCGGTGATGAACCCGAGACGCAGGATCCCCCCTAGCATGAGGATCACGCCGACCAGTACGGACAGCACCCCCGCGAGGGCGATCGCACGCTGCGGGTCACCTTCTGCGGCGAGCGGGATCACCGCTGCCGCGATGAGCGGGGCGAGCGCGGAATCCGGTCCGAGCACGAGGATCCGGGAGGGGCCCACCAACGCGTACACGAGCATCGGCACGATCGTCGCGTACAGACCGGTGTACGGCGGCAGGCCCGCCGCCTGGGCGTACCCCATTCCTGCCGGCACGAGCAGCGCACTGAGGGCGAGTCCGGCGCCGATGTCGCTCCGCAACCAACCGCGCTGGTACGTGCGTGCGGTAGCGATCCCCGGGAGTCGACCGAGCCCGGTCCAGAGCGACATTCACTCAGTATCGCTCCCGGCAGGCCGGGAGGAGAGTGGTCCACAAACGCCGGAGGCCCGGTGCACCGTGAGGTGTACCGGGCCTCCGGAAGAAGTCCGAACCGACTATGCGGTTTCGGTGATCGGGCGATCGACCCAGCTCATCAGGTCGCGCAGCTTCTTGCCGGTGACCTCGATCGGGTGCTCGGCGTTGGCCTTGCGCAGGCCTTCGAGCTCGGTGTTGCCGTTCTCGACGTTGGCAACGAGGCGACGGGTGAACTCGCCGGACTGGATGTCCGCCAGGATCGCCTTCATGCGCTCCTTGGTGTCGGCGTCGATCACGCGCGGGCCGGAGAGGTAGCCACCGAACTCCGCGGTGTCGGACACCGAGTAGTTCATGCGGGCGATGCCACCCTCGTACATGAGGTCGACGATGAGCTTCAGCTCGTGGAGAACCTCGAAGTAGGCCATCTCGGGGGCGTAGCCCGCCTCGACCATGACCTCGAAGCCGATCTTGACGAGCTCCTCGGTACCACCGCAGAGCACAGCCTGCTCGCCGAAGAGGTCGGTCTCGGTCTCTTCCTTGAAGGTGGTCTTGATGACGCCGGCGCGGGTGCCGCCGATGCCCTTGGCGTAGGACAGCGCAAGCGCCTGGCCTTCACCCTTCGGGTCCTGATCGATGGCGATCAGAGCCGGGACGCCCTTGCCGTCGACGAACTGGCGACGCACGAGGTGGCCGGGGCCCTTCGGCGCGACCATGCCGACGGTGACATTCTCCGGAGCCTTGATCAGGTCGAAGTGGATGTTCAGGCCGTGTCCGAAGAACAGCGCGTCGCCGTCCTTCAGGTTGGGCTCGATGTCGTTGGTGAAGATCGACGCCTGAGCGGTGTCGGGAGCGAGCACCATGATGACGTCGGCCCACTCCGACACCTCGGCCGGGGTGCCGACGGTCAGGCCCGCTTCTTCGGCCTTGGCCCGCGACTTGGAGCCGTCCTTCAGGCCGATGCGAACCTCGACGCCGGAGTCGCGCAGGCTCAGCGAGTGCGCGTGTCCCTGGCTGCCGTATCCGATGACCGCGACCTTACGGCCCTGGATGATCGACAGGTCGGCGTCGTCGTCGTAGAACATCTCGACTGCCACAGTGGTTACCTCTTTCAGGAAATATGGGTGTGTTCAGGCTAACGGGTAGCCGTGATGGACTTCGGACCGCGTCCGACCGCCACGACTCCGGACTGCACGATCTCGCGGATACCATGCGGTTCGAGCATGCGCAGCAGCGCGTCGAGCTTCGACCGGGTGCCGGTGGCCTCGATGGTCAACGATTCGGGAGACACGTCGATCACCTTGGCGCGGAACAGGTTCACTGTCTCGATGACCTGTGAGCGCACACTGGCATCGGCCCGCACCTTGATCAGCAGAAGTTCGCGGGCAACGGAGGCCTCGTCCTCCTGCTCGACGATCTTGATGACGTTGACGAGCTTGTTGAGCTGCTTGGTGACCTGCTCGAGCGGGAACTCGTCGACCGTCACGACGATCGTCATCCTGGAGATCTCCGGAACCTCGGTGCCACCGACAGCGAGCGATTCGATGTTGAAGCCACGCCGCGAGAACAACGATGCGACTCGGGCCAGCACGCCCGGCTTGTCCTCGACGAGGACGCTGAGGGTGTGGCTCGTGCTCACTTGTTTTCCTCCTCGGCCGCAGCCTGCTCGCTGCGCGCATGGTCACGCTCGATGGTCTCGTGGACCACGGTGGGGTCGTCGGCGGCATCCTCGTCGAACAACGGACGGATGTCGCGGGCCGCCATGATCTCGTCGTTGCCTGTGCCCGCCGCGACCATGGGCCACACCTGGGCGTCCTTGCCGACGATGAAGTCGATGACGACGGGCCGGTCATTGATGGCCTGCGCCTGACGGATCGCGTCCTCGACGTCTTCCTCGCGCTCGACGCGGATGCCGACGCAGCCGAGAGCCTCGGCCAGCTTCACGAAATCGGGGATACGCAGGCTGTGCGTGGACAGATCGGTGTTCGAGTACCGCTGTTCGTAGAACAGTGTCTGCCACTGGCGCACCATGCCGAGATTGCCGTTGTTGATCAACGCGACCTTGATCGGCACACCTTCGACCGCGCAGGTCGCGAGTTCCTGGTTGGTCATCTGGAAGCAGCCGTCGCCGTCGATCGCCCAGACCTCGGCCTCGGGCCTACCCATCTTGGCGCCCATCGCGGCAGGCACGGCGTAGCCCATCGTGCCGAGACCACCGGAGTTCAGCCACGTACGCGGCTTCTCGTAGTCGACGAACTGTGCGGCCCACATCTGGTGCTGGCCGACGCCGGCGCAGTAGATCGCGTCGGGTCCGGCGAGCTTGCCCACGGCCTGGATCACGTACTGCGGCGACAGGGTGCCGTCGGTGTGCCGGTCGTAGGACAGCGGGTATGTGCTGCGAAGATCGTCGAGGTAGACCCACCACTTGGTGTAGTCGAGCGTGGTGCCCGTCGCGAGGTCGGCGCGAACTGCTTCGAGCAGGTCGACGATGACCTCCTTGCAGTCGCCGACGATCGGCACGTCGGCGTGCCGGTTCTTGCCGATCTCCGCCGGATCGATGTCGGCGTGGATGACCTTCGCGTCGGGTGCGAAGGTGTCGAGCTGGCCGGTGACGCGGTCGTCGAACCGGGCACCGAGGGTGATGAGCAGGTCGCTCTTCTGCAGCGCTCCCACAGCAGCGACGTTGCCGTGCATACCGGGCATTCCGCAGTGCAGTTCGTGGCTGTCGGGGAACGCGCCGCGCGCCATGAGCGTGGTGACCACGGGGATGCGGGTCAGTTCGGCGAGTTCGAGCAGCTCGGCGGACGCGTCGGCCTTGATCACACCGCCGCCGACGTACAGGACGGGGTTCTTGGCGTCGGCGATGAGTCGCGCGGCTTCACGGACCTGCTTGCCGTGCGGCTTGGTGACCGGACGGTACCCGGGCAGGTGCATCTCCGGCGGCCAGCTGAACGTGGTCTGTGCCTGCAGGATGTCCTTGGGGATGTCGACGAGGACGGCGCCCGGGCGGCCCGAGGACGCCAGGTAGAACGCCTCGGCGAGGATGCGCGCGATGTCGGCGCCGTCGGTGACGAGGAAGTTGTGCTTGGTGATGGGCATGGTGATGCCCGAGATATCGGCTTCCTGGAAGGCGTCCGTTCCGATGAGCGGGCGTCCGACCTGGCCGGTGATCGCCACGATCGGGACCGAATCCATCTGGGCGTCGGCGAGCGGGGTGACCAGGTTGGTCGCGCCCGGGCCGGACGTGGCCATGCACACACCGACCTTGCCGGTGGCCTGGGCGTATCCGGTCGCGGCGTGGCCGGCACCCTGCTCGTGACGGACGAGCACGTGGCGCACGCCCTTCGAATCGAACAGCGGGTCGTACACGGGAAGGATCGCACCGCCGGGAATACCGAAGACCGTGTCGACCTCGAGCTCTTCGAGAGCCCGGACTACCGCCTGGGCTCCGGTGACCCGTTCAGGGGCTACCGAGCGTCGGCCGGCGGGCTGCGTCGCGGCAGCTGCGGTAGTCGGGGTGGCAGACCCCGGCTTCCGCGGCGAGGGTTGAGGTCGTGCGGTTGGTGCGCTCACTACGAATTCCTCTGATTCTGACTCCGGGCAACAAAAAACCCTCGTCAGCATTGTGCTGTACGAGGGTGGCGCGTCGTGGGCGAGTTGCTATAAGCGGCTCAGGCGACGACGCGCCGGCCGATTACGAGCAACCCATTCTGATTCACGCGCTCGACGGTAGGCGCGTGGAGTACGAACAGTCAACTTGGTACGGTCACTGTCCCAGAATGTGAGATGCCATGGCTGCGGTGAGAAGATGGTGAGGTGTCATCTCCACAGCAGCCCGTGCCACCGGCCCCATCCTCCCACACTCCCGAACCGACGACGCAGATCATCCAGATCTCGCGGCTCTCCTTCCTCGCATGCGGGCTTCTGTTCCTCGCGGTGCTTTCCCCCGCGATGGCATGGCCCGCCGCATTCTCGTGGATGTTGGTGATCCCACTGCTGGTCGTCGCCTGGGTACTGCGGGTACGCACCGTCGTCGGCCCCGACGGCATCGTCGCTCGCGCGACGTTCACCACGACGACGGTCGGCTGGGATTCACTGAAGGGCATCCGATTCCCCAAGCGCGGCTGGGCGCGCGCGACCCTCACGGACGACACCGAGGTTGCGCTTCCCGTCGTCACCTTCGGGCGCCTACCGCAACTGGCCGAAGCCAGCGGCGGCCGGATCACCGACCCGTACGCGGCCGCTCGCGAAGCGCAACTGGCCGAAGCGGACAAGGAATCGAACGACGCCGACGTGATATCCGATACACCTGCCGACACCGAGTCGGATCCCGACACGAAGTAGCACGCGGGTAGATTCGATCCTGCGGCGCCCCTGTACCACCGCGCCCTGTACCGCCAGAGCCCGGCAGTCGGGCGCGTCAGGTCACCGCGCCGCACCACCAGCCCCGTCAAGGAAGTCAGCCCATGCCCCCGTTGAGGTCACGCACCACCACCGTCGGACGTAATGCAGCCGGCGCGCGCTCTCTGTGGCGCGCCACCGGCCTGACCGATTCCGATTTCGGCAAGCCGATCGTCGCCATCGCGAACTCGTACACCCAGTTCGTCCCCGGGCACGTACACCTCAAGGACGTCGGCGACATCGTCGCCGAAGCGGTACGGGCCGCCGGCGGCGTCGCGCGTGAATTCCACACGATCGCCGTCGACGACGGCATCGCCATGGGCCACGGCGGAATGTTGTACTCGTTGCCCAGCCGCGAGATCATCGCCGACTCCGTCGAATACATGGCCAACGCGCACACCGCCGACGCACTCGTGTGCATCTCCAACTGCGACAAGATCACACCCGGAATGCTCAATGCGGCCATGCGCCTGAACATCCCGACGGTGTTCGTCTCCGGTGGCCCGATGGAGGCAGGCAAGGCCGTGGTCGTCAACGGTGTGGCACAGGCACCCACCGACCTGATCACCGCGATCTCCGCGTCCGCGAGCGAAGAAGTCGACGACGCCGGTCTCGACGAGGTCGAGCGCAGCGCGTGCCCGACGTGCGGTTCGTGCTCGGGCATGTTCACCGCGAACTCGATGAACTGCCTCACGGAAGCACTCGGGCTCGCGATGCCGGGCAACGGATCGACACTGGCGACCCACGAGGCGCGCCGCGCCCTGTTCGAGCGAGCGGGCACCACCGTCGTCGAGGCGGCTCTTCGCTACTACCGCGACGAGGACGAGTCGGTCCTGCCCCGCAACGTCGCCACCCCGGCAGCGTTCCGCAACGCGATGGCACTCGACGTCGCCATGGGCGGTTCGACCAACACGGTGCTGCACGTCCTGGCCGCCGCGCAGGAAGGTGAGGTCGACTTCGATCTCACGACGATCGACGCGATCAGCCGCAAGGTGCCGTGCCTGTCGAAGGTCTCGCCGAACTCCGATTACCACATGGAGGATGTGCACCGGGCCGGCGGCATCCCCGCGATCCTCGGTGAACTCCGTCGCGGTGGCCTGCTCGAAACCGACGTGCACACCGTCCACACCGAGAGCTTCGACCAGTGGCTCGACGACTGGGACATCCGCTCCGGCAAGACCACGGACCAGGCACTCGAACTCTTCCATGCCGCTCCCGGCGGAGTGCGCACCACCGAACCGTTCTCGACGGACAACCGGTGGTCGTCGCTCGACACCGACGCTGCGGGCGGCTGCATTCGCGACGTCGAGCACGCCTACACCGTCGAAGGCGGACTCGTCGTGCTGCGCGGCAACATCGCTCCGGACGGCGCAATCCTCAAGACCGCGGGCATCGATGAGGACCTCTTCCACTTCGAAGGCCCCGCGCTCGTCGTCGAATCCCAGGAGGAGGCCGTCTCGGTCATCCTCGGTAAGAAGGTCAAGCCCGGCGACGTCGTCGTCGTGCGATACGAGGGGCCGGCCGGAGGCCCGGGTATGCAGGAGATGCTGCATCCCACGTCGTTCCTCAAGGGCGTCGGTCTCGGCAAGGTGTGCGCACTGATCACCGACGGACGCTTCTCGGGTGGCACGTCGGGTCTGTCCATCGGCCACGTCTCCCCCGAGGCAGCCTCGGGGGGTGTCATCGGCCTGATCGAGAACGGCGACCGGATCCGCATCGACGTCGCCACCCGCGCACTCGAAGTGCTCGTCGACGACGACGTTCTCGCCGAGCGTCGCGCGAAGATGGAGGCCTCCGAGCGTCCGTGGCAGCCCCTCAACCGTGAGCGCACGGTCTCCAAGGCATTGCGCGCCTACGCAGCGCTGGCCACGTCGGCCGACAAGGGTGCGGTCCGGAAGGTGCCGTAAACCGTTCCGCGAGAGAACGGGCCGCCGCGATCATCCGATCACGGCGGCCTGTTCTCGTCCGGCAGGTCTCAGCGACCGAAGATCCACAGGCACACACCCGCTGCGACACCGATCAGCAGTGCCACGAACGACCCGACGAACGGCCGTGTCGCCCACTTGCGCGGGCCGTCCACAGCGATCCGTCCCGGTCCGGTGAGCGTGAGCGCTACCGCGGCGGCGACGAGGAGTGCTTCGAATTCGAAGCCCGTCTGCTCGGCTGCGAAGAACTGAACACCGGGGGCGAGCTCGTGTTTGAACAGCACCGCATTGATCATGATCGCCACGATCGCGGCCGCGGCGAGCGGTGTGAGGAGACCGAGCACGAGAAATGCTCCGGCAGCGAGCTCACCGACTGCACCGACGATCGCCAGGATGCCCGGTTGCTGGTAGCCCGCCTCGCGAAGCAGTTCCTCGAACCCGTCCAGCCCCGGGCCACCCCACAGTCCCACCAACTTCTGCAGTCCGTGGGCGATCAGAATTCCGCCGACCGCGAGCCGGAGCACCAGAAGCCCCAGGTCGAGAGTTCCGCGGCGGGCCTTGACGACCGCTGCGGGCTCCACGGCCGTACCCGATCGATCGGGTCGGTGGATCTGCTCAGTGGGTGCCGCGTAGGTCGCACCGTCATACGCCCCACCGTCGTACACAGAGCCGGAACCATCCAGGGCGGAATTGTCGAAGCCTAGGTCGTCGTCGGATTCGAGCATCGAAGGTCGATCCCGGCGCATCGACAGCGTCGGTTCGTCGTAGGGACTCGACCCCGTGTCCGGCCCGCGGCCGGTCTCCTTCTCGGTCACCCTTCCAGAGTAGGTCTCCGTACCTCCCCGTACCCGGCATACGCGCCGCCGCGCGTCGTCCCGGTAACGTCTGCTGCATGACGAGGGGCGCGCGGTCGACGGTTTCGTGGAGGATGCGTACGAGCGCGGCGGCCCTGGCGATCGGGGTGCTTCTCGTTCCGTCCTGCGCACGATTCGACGATGCGGCCACCACACCGTTCACACCCGCACCGTCGTTCGACGCCGGCGGCGTCGGGCCGGAAGAATCGCCGAGCACGACCACCACGCCGAGCACCCCACCCGTCCCCCCGGGCCCGTGCGTCGACCCCGATCCCGCGGTGATCGCGACGTGTCTCGACACCACCGGCGGCCTGATCGCGCTTCCCGACGGCAACTCCGCGCTCGTGACCGAGCGCCGGACGGGGCGCATCCTGCGGGTTGCGGTCGGTGAAGAACCCGTCGAGGTCGCGACGGTTCCGGTCGACGGCTCGGGCGACGGCGGACTGCACGACGTCGTCCTGTCCCCCACCTACAACGAGGACCGCCTCCTCTACGCATACATCACCACCCCCTCCGACAACCGGGTGGTGCGGATCGCCGCCGGCGATGTCCCCAAGGACGTTCTGACCGGGATCCCACGCGGCGCCACCGGGAATGCGGGTGCGCTCGAGTTCACCTCACCGACCGAACTCGCTGTTCTCACCGGTAACGCCGGCGACCCGGCCGCTGCGGACAATCCGTCGTCTCTGGGAGGCAAGCTCCTCTCGCTTCCACTGCCCGCGCCCGGTGCAACGGCGGCACCGACCGTGACGCTCTCCGGTCTCGGTGAAGCGGGAGACGTGTGTCTTGATCCGAACGGCGGCCTGTGGGTCACCGACCGCACGGTGCTCGAAGACCGGTTGCAGCGGGTGAGCATGGACGGCACGGTAGCGGCAGGGCCCGCGTGGACATGGCCGGAGAAGCCCGGGGTGGCAGGCTGCGCGGCTGCTCCCGACGGTCTCGCGGTGTCGCTCACCGGTGGCAAGGCGGTCGCGGTGCTGTCGATCGATCCCGGAACCGGCGCGGTGACGGCAGCGCCGACGGTGACGCTCGAGGATCGCTACGGCATGCTTCGTGGTGCGTCCGCCGGACCCGAAGGCCTGCTGTGGGTTTCGACGGTGAACAAGTCGAGCGACGAGCCCGGCCCCAACGACGACCGAGTCATCCGAATTCAGTTCCCTGCCGGTGGTGGAGGATTCGACTGATCCCGAGCTCGAACAGTTTCCTCCAGTTCTGCGGCTTTCCGCAGGTAGACAACTACCGGACAACCTGAGGAAACCCTTGCGACGGGAGGAAGCTCTCGTTCCGACGCCTGAACCTGCCGTGTTACATGTAACATCGTGCCATGGCGAGTACACGCGATCGGGTGGCCGAACACCGTCGACGATTGCGAGCCCAGGGCCTGCGGCCGGTGCAGATCTGGGTGCCCGACGTACGGGCCGAAGAGTTCGTCGCTGAGGCGCACAGGCAATCGGCCGCCGTGGCAACCGGCGAACACGAAATCGACGACCAAGCGTTCGTCGACGCCATCTCCGCAGACTGGGATGACGAGCCGGAGTCCGCCGAGTGAGACGCGGCGATGTCTACACTGCCGCCGCACGCGGCACCTACAGTGGAAAACCTCGACCCGTCGTCATCGTTCAGGATGATCGGTTCGACGCCACCGCATCCGTCACGATCTGCCCGATGACGACCCATCTCGTCGATGCGCCACTGCTGCGCGTGGCCATCGACGCGACACCCACTTCCGGCCTCGACCAACCGAGTCACCTCATGGTCGACAAGCTGACAACGATGCCTCGCCATGCTCTACGTGATCGTCTCGGCCGCCTCTCCGACGACGACCTGGTCCGGCTCGACCGCGCGCTGATCGTGTTCCTGGGCCTCGCAGACTGATCGGACACCGTCCGTTCCGACATGAACCCATCGTCGCCGTGCAGCCACGATCTACCGGTCGGGACCGATACGGTTCGGATCCGCTGGATCGGCCAATGGCTGAAGACTTGGACGCGGCAGCAGACCGGCGAGCGTCGGCATGATCAGCACGGTGATCGCTCCGGCTGCGACCAGGATCGACGCGCTGGCGTTGGACATGTGCCCCGCCGACACGGCGACACCCGTGACCGCGACGATCAGCGGCAGACCTGTCGTGGAGTACAACGCAATCTGCACCTGCTCGGACGTACCGAACCGGGCCCCTTCCGCGTCGCGGTCGAACCGGGCTGCAACGAAGACCGGCACTCCGCGCACGACAACCAACAGGGCGAGGAACGCGGCCAACACCCCGGGTGCCTCCGCCACGGCGTGCACATCGATCGCCATTCCCGACGTGACGAAGAAGATCGGGATCATGAACCCGTACGCGAGCCCGTCCAGTTTCGATTCGAGTTGTTCGTCACCCTTCGGCACTGCCCGTCGCAGGATGAACCCGGCAGCGAACGCCCCGAGGATCACATCCAGATCGAACACGGCCGCCACGGCGATGAGTCCGACAAGTAGGAGCATCACCAACCGGATCGGAGTCTGCGCAGTGGTGTCGGACGTGCTGCGGACGAATTGCAGGAACTGTGATCCTTCTCGCATGAACCACCGAGGGAGCAGCGCGACGAGCACTGCGACGACCGCGAACAGCCCCAGGACGATCAAGGATCCGGCAGCGCCACGGGTTCCCAACAGGACTGCCATCGCGATCACCGGCAGGAGTTCGCCGACAGCGCCGTGGTTGAGCACCGACCGGCCGAGCCGAGTCGTGACAAGGCCGCGGTCGGCGAGGATCGGCAGCAGGGTGCCGATCGCCGTCGACGTGAGCGCAATCGCCACGGCGACCCCGGCATGCACTACGTCCAGCGCCGACAGCACAGCCACCGCGCCGACAGCGAGTCCGAAACACACGACCCAGGTGACCAGCGCGCGGCGCCCACCCCGGCCGGTGAGTTCCTTCGGGTCTATCTCGTAGCCCGCGAGCAGGAACAGCAGTCCCAACCCGAGTTCCCGCAGCATGTCGATCTCGGTGTCGACCGAGGCGATCCCGAGCGCGTACGGCCCGATCACGACACCGGCGACGAGCAGCAGCACGACCTCCGGTACGAGCCTGCGCGGTAGCGAACCGGCGATGAGCGGCGCGAGGACCGCCGCCACGGTGATCCAGAAGAGCGAGGTGGCGACGGCTGCGTCCATGAATCGCTACATTAGCGACGCAAGATCAGCTGCATGCGGCGATCACGAGTTCCTTGACGCGAGCGGGATCGGCCTGGCCGCGAGTCGCCTTCATGACGTCGCCGACGATCTTGCCTGCGGCCGCAACCTTGCCGGAGCGGATCTTGTCGGCGATATCGGGGTTCGCGGCGAGCGCCTCGTCGACGGCGGCCTGCAGCTTGCTGTCGTCGCGCACGACGACGAGCTCGGGGTGTGCTTCGAGGATCTGGGCGGGCTCGCCCTCGCCTTCGAGCACGTAGTCGACGACCTTGCGAGCGAGCTTGTTCGTCAGCTTGCCCTCGGCGACGAGTGCGATGACCTGCGCGAGCTGCTCCGGCGTGATGGGCAGTTCGATGAGTTCGACGCCGCGAGTGTTGGCCTTCTGCGAGAGATAGGCGACCCACCACGAGCGTGCCTCCGACGCCGGAGCACCTGCATCGACCGTCGCGATCACCAGATCGAGAGCACCGGCGTTGACGAGGTCGCGCATCTCTTCGTCGGACACCCCCCAGTCGGCCTGGATGCGGGCGCGGCGCAGCCACGGCAGTTCGGGCAGCGTCGCGCGCAAGTCCTCGATCCACGCGGCATCGGGGGCGACGGGCTCGAGATCGGGTTCGGGGAAGTAGCGGTAGTCCTCCGCGGTCTCCTTGCGGCGACCGGGCGAGGTGCTGCCGTCCGCTTCCTGGAAGTGGCGGGTCTCCTGGATCACTTCACCGCCACCGACGAGAACAGCCGCCTGCCTGCGCATCTCGTAGCGCACCGCGACCTCGACCGACTTGAGGGAGTTGACGTTCTTGGTCTCGGTGCGGGTGCCGAGTTCCTTCGCGCCGATCGGCATGAGGGAGATGTTCGCGTCGCAGCGCATCGAGCCCTGATCCATCCGGACGTCGGACACATCGAGTGCCTTCAGCAGATCGCGCAAGGCCGTGACATACGCGCGGGCCACCTCGGGAGCACGCTCCCCTGCGCCGGAGATCGTCTTGGTGACGATCTCCACCAGCGGGACCCCGGCGCGGTTGTAGTCGAGCAGCGAGTGGCTGGCACCGTGGATCCGGCCGGTCGCGCCGCCGACGTGCAGCGACTTTCCGGTGTCTTCCTCCATGTGGGCGCGCTCGATCTCGACGCGCCAGGTGGTGCCGTCGTCGAGCACGACGTCGAGGTAGCCCTCGGTCGCAATCGGCTCGTCGTACTGCGAGATCTGGTAGTTCTTCGGCTGATCCGGGTAGAAGTAGTTCTTCCGCGCGAACCGGCCCCACGGGGTGATCGAGCAATTCAGCGCCAGACCGATGCGGATCGCGGATTCGACCGCCTGCTGGTTGACCACCGGCAGGGCACCGGGCATGCCCAGGCACACGGGGCACACCTGAGTGTTCGGTTCGGCGCCGAATTCCGTGGGGCACGGGCAGAACATCTTGGTGGCGGTGTGCAGCTCGACGTGCACCTCCATGCCCATCACAGGCTCGAACTTCGCGAGCACGTCGTCGTAGGCGAGCAGGTCAGCAGACACGGAGGCAGTCATGCTCACGATTTTAGACGGCGACCGCCACCGTGCGACCCCCACCGTCGGTCGGCGCCGAATCAGCCGAAGATGACGCGCATCTCCTGGTAGCGCTCGTCCGGCACGTACTTGGGGTCGGCGAGCGCCTCGTCGAATCCGACGCGCGCGATGTCGGTTCCGTGCAACGCAACCATGTGCCCCCACTCTTGGTCGGCCACGAGGTCGGTGACCGCCATGCCGAGGCGGGTCGCGAGAACGCGATCGAACCCGGTCGGGACACCGCCGCGCTGGATGTGCCCGAGCACGGTCGCGCGTGTCTCGATCCCGGTGTGTTCTTCGATGAGCGGCGCGAGTACCTCGGCGATACCACCGAGGCGGGGCCGGTCGAATCCGTCGAGGCCCTTCGTCGAGTGCGCTTCCGTCATCTCGGGCAGGGTGAAACCTTCGGCAACGACGACCATCGGTGCGCGTCCCCGGTCGCGCACACTGGTGACCCATGCACAGATCTGTTCGAAGCTCTCCGGTTGCTCGGGGATGAGGATGGCGTGCGCGCCGCCGGCAGTCCCCGAGTGCAGGGCGATCCATCCGGCGTGCCTGCCCATCACCTCGAGGACCATGCAGCGCTTGTGTGAGTTGCCGGTGGTGCGGAGGCGGTCGATTGCGACGGTGGCGATCTCGACGGCGGTGTCGAAGCCGAATGTGTAGTCGGTCCGGCTGAGATCGTTGTCGATGGTTTTGGGGACGCCGACGATCCTGATGCCTTCCTCGAACAGCCGCTTCGACGCGGATGCGGTGCCTTCCCCGCCGATGGCGACGACCGCGTCGATCCCGAGCTCGTCGAGTGTGGCCTGGATGTTCTGTGCTCCCCCGCGCGGCCCCTGGTACGGACCGAAACGGCTCGTACCCAAAATGGTGCCGCCCTGCTGGGCGAGCCCCCGAACCCGGCTGCGGTCCAAGGGAATCACGTCACCGTCGACGAGTCCTCGCCAGCCGTCCAGGAATCCGACGAACTCCTGTGCATGCACCTCGGTGCCTTTGAGGACCGCGCCCCGGATCACCGCGTTGAGGCCGGGGCAGTCGCCGCCGCTGGTGAGAATGCCGATCCGCGTCATCCGCAACCTTCCGCTGGAGTGTGCCTTCGTGCCGTATCGCCATCCTGCCCGCATCAGGCGCAGACGGCATGCCGATCGAGCGCGACACCAAC
This sequence comes from Rhodococcus sp. NPDC060090, assembly GCF_042729855.1. Taxonomy (NCBI): domain Bacteria; kingdom Bacillati; phylum Actinomycetota; class Actinomycetes; order Mycobacteriales; family Nocardiaceae; genus Rhodococcus; species Rhodococcus sp. NPDC060090. The sequence continues at coordinate 173,221 of NZ_JBHWXB010000006.1, forward strand.
CGCGCGCTGCCCAGCTTCCCGCGACTGCAGTTGGTGATGTGGGAAGCTGACGACCGCGCGGATGGTCTCAGCCGGGGGTGACGACGCCGGATTCGTACGCGAGGACCACGGCCTGTGCCCGGTCGCGGAGATGCAGCTTCCCCAGAACCTTCCCGACATGAGTTTTCACGGTCTGCTCGGCGACGAAGAGTTTTGCGGCGATCTCCTGGTTGGACAGGCCGTGGGCGATGAGTTCGAGCACCTCGAGTTCGCGCGGGGTCAGGACGTCGAGGGCACGGTTGCGACCGCGGGAAGGTGAGCGGCGACTGGTGACGTCGGCGATCAATCTGCGAGTGACCGTCGGTGCGAGCAGTGCCTGCCCCTCGGCCACCACACGGACGGCGCGGACGAGCTCGTCGGCCGGTGCGTCCTTGAGCATGAACCCGCTCGCACCCATGCCCAACGCGTCGTAGACGTATTCGTCGAGGTCGAACGTCGTGAGCATGAGCACGCGGGTCTTCGGCTCGCGGGTGTCGGCGAGGATCTGACGTGCCGCGTCGAGACCGTTCATCTCGGGCATCCGCACGTCCATCAACACGACGTCGGGACGCAGGCGCGCGACCTCCGCGACCGCGATGCGCCCGTCGGGCGCATCGCCGACGACACTGATGTCGTGCTGCGCCGCGAGGAGTGCGCCGAAGCCCTGCCGCACCATGGCCTGGTCGTCGGCGATGAACACCGTGGTGGGTGCGGATGCTGTGGTGAGAGTGGTCGACTCGGGCACGGTCACAGCCTAGTACCACGGCCGCGAGTTGATCTTGTCGAGGTTTCAGTGCGAGTGAGAGGTGGGACGTGGAACGCCCAGCTCTCGCATCTGCCTGTTCCCGCGGGCGAGCGCAAGGAAAGTGCGAACGCCGTGCAGAAGTGCGCGCTCGTCCAGATCGAAATCCGGTTGGTGCAACTCATGTGGGTCGTTCGTGCCGTCCCACACGCCGAGCCGGCCCAGCGCCCCCGGTACGTGTTCGAGGTACCACGCGAAGTCCTCGCCACCGCTGGATTGCTGGGCCTCGGCGAGATTCTCGGGCCCGACGGCCGACGCAATGGCCTCCCGCAACTCTGCCGAGCAGTCCCGATCATTGACGACGGGCGGAACGCCCTGCTGGTAGGCGAGTTCATACCGTACGTCGTACGGGGCGAGCAGTTCACCGATCGTGCGCTCCACGATCGGTTCGAGGGTCGCCCACGTCTCACGGGATGCACTACGCAGAGTGCCCACCAGTTCACCGGCCTCAGGAACGGAGTTGCCGACCTTCCCCGCGTCCACTTTGCCCCAGGTCAAGACTGTCGCGGTACGGGCATCGATGCGGCGGTCCAGCACCGAGGCCAACCCAGTGACCAGCACCGCGGTCGCGTGAATGAGATCACCGGTCAGGTGCGGCCGCGCGGTGTGGCCGCCCGCCGACCACAGACGCACGGTCACGGACGCGTTGGAGGACGTGATCGGTCCGGTGCGCGTAGCGAGTGAGCCCACCTCGAGCTGCGGATCGCAGTGCAGAGCGAAGATCCTCGACACCCCTTCGAGTGCTCCGGACTCGATGGCGTTGAGCGAACCGCCCGGGCTGGTTTCCTCCCCGGGTTGGAAGATCAGCCGCACCCGGTGCGGGGGCGGCGTCGCCGCGAGTACCGTCGCCGCGCCCATGAGCATCGTGGTGTGCGCATCGTGGCCGCAGGCGTGGGAAACCCCGGGGATGGTGGACGCGTAGGGCAGGCCGGTGGCCTCGGAGACCGGAAGCGCGTCGAGGTCGGCGCGCAACGCCACCGCATCGTCCGTCGGCGGCCCGACATCGCACCACAGGCCGGTGCCACCTGCCAGTACGACGGGTGCCAGCCCGAGGCCGAGCAGATGTCGACGCACCACGTCGGTGGTGCGGTGTTCTTCGAAGGACAGTTCCGGGTTCGCGTGGAAATCCCGGCGCCAGGCGATCAGTAGCTGCTCGTCGATCGAGGTCGGGCCGATCGGATGTGGTGGCCGTCCGTGGCGAATTCGATGCTGCGGCCCGGTGACGCGCCGGCCACCCGTCCGAATCATCTTCTCGGTTTCCGGCAGAGTCGTTTCGTGGCCGACGGTCTCGGCAAGCAGCAGATCGACCACATCGGGTAAGCGTCCTCGTCGGTCCAGTGCACGGCGCTGCCGCGCCGCCGAGGTGCCGCGCGCGAGCGCGTCTGCGGCGAGTTCCGATACGAGCGCCCAGTCACCTGCCTCCTCGAGCTGGGGGCGCAGTGAGCGCACGAGGTGATCGACGATGTCTGCGGCCGGGCGGGGTTCGGGGACCGTCACGTCGACCAGATCCGCTTCGAGCCCCGACCGAGCGGCCCTCCAGAGCGCAGCACGGGTGAGTGTCTGCGCGATCTCGACTCCCTCCGTACCGGCATACAGACCGGTCATCTCTCGTTCGACGAGGGCCCGGAAGAGTGCCGCGACGAGAAGCACTGTGTCGAGTTGTGGGCAGCTGTCGCACACGCGCAATTCCAGGGTCGGCAACTTCACTGCCGGGCGCACGTCGAAATACGCCATCCCGGGATCGCCGATCACGCCACTCGATACCAGATCGTCGACCATCGAGTCGTACTCGGCCGACGAGGAAGCAGGGGCTGCCGGACCGCTGCTGGGCCGGCGTCGCCACAACAACGACCTGACGCTTGCGTAGCCGCTGTCCGCACCGTCGGCGCTGAACGGCGAACTGGCGCTCAGGGCCAGCAGGACCGGTAGGTACGGCGCGATACGTGTCGCGACCCGGACGGCGTCGTCCCGATTCTCGAGGTCGACGTGCACCTGTGTACCGCAGGTCGACTGTTCTCGTGCGAGCTGTTGGTAATCGGCGAGCATGCGCTGAGAGCGCGGCGGGCCGGCCACCTCCACCTCGGTGGGCAGAGCAAGGGGTACTGCGCCCGCGGCCACCACCCCTACCCCGAGGGCACTGCCTGCAGCAGCGAGCAGTTTCCGATGCCGATCCAGGTCCGACCGCAGTTCGGCAAGGTCGGTATATACACCGCTGTTCACCTCGACCACGCACCGCTGCAACTCGCCGACGTGGACCTCGTCCGGTAACCGCAGCAACAGTTCCGGCGCGCGAGGGGCCAGGCGTCGGGTTTTCAGGTCGACGAGGTGGAACTCCTCCTCGACCCCCACCTTCCGAGGGCTGTGACCTGGCACCCTTTGAGCGTAGACCGCAGATGGGCAGGCGGGGGCGAGATCAGTTCGCGTTCAGTACGTGCCGCGCCGAGTCGTGTCGACTATCCCGTCGAGCATGGGTCGCCCGGTTCTTTCACGGCGGCACATCCGGACACGGTCGAGGCGGTGAGTTCGGCGACCACATCCTGTACGTCACCCCCGGCAGCGAGGACGCGGCGCTGACGCATCGCCCCGTTCCCGGAACACATCACCGAACGGATCCCCTCGGTGACGAGTAGTCGGGATCCGAGGTCCTCGAGCGCCGGGCAGACATGCTCCACCAATGATTCGAGCCGGTGCGCGATGGGCTGACGCTCAGACCTCGGTAACGCGATCCCGTCTCCGTCGAGACCGTCATGTGCGCCCCGCCAGTACGCCGCGCGCAGTAGTTCGGGTGACACCGGGAACGCTGTGTGTCCGCGGTCGAGATCGCGCAGCGCGGTGAGAACAAGGGCCCGTATGAGGCTCGCGAGCAGCACCGATTCGGCCACGGTGGCAGGGACGTCGCAGACGCGCACCTCCACTGTGGGGAACGTCGCCGAGGGACGTACGTCCCAATAGACCATGCCGTCGTCCAGCATGCTTCCGGTCTCCTGCATGGCCTCGACCGTTCGGTCGAAGTGCTGGACCGATTCGAAATAGGGCGGCGGTCCGGCACTGGGCCACCGGGCCCAGAGCAGTGTTCGCCAGCTCGCATATCCGGTGTCGATATCGCGATGGATCGGCGAGTTGGCCGACAACGCAAGCAGTGTGGGTAGCCATGGACGCAGGTGGTTGCTCACCTGGATCGCAGTCTCCCGATCGGGCACACCCACATGGACATGGCATCCACATATGCCCTGCTCGCGTGCGATGAGCCCGAATTCGCGCTCCATCCGCAGGTAGCGAGGTTTTGCAGTGACCGGCAGTTCCCGCCATCCGAGGACCGGGACTCCGACGGCGAGCAACCGTGATCCGTGCCGGCGTGCAGCGTCGGCAGCGATCGATCGGGTGGTAGCAAGATCGACGCGGAGCTGTTCGCTGTCCGAACAGACCGCCGAGGCCGTTTCGACCTGGCAGCGGTCGAGCTCGTACTGCAGCTCCAGGCCGTGCTTCGCAGCTTCCGCGACCACGACGGCACTGTTGACGGTCGGTGCCCCTGTCTCGGCGTCGACGAGCAGGAACTCCTCTTCGACTCCCACCGTGCACAGCTCGTCCGTGGTGGACATCTCGCCTCCCACTCCCTGCGCCTGGCCCGCGCCGCCGCGAAACCCGACGACGTCGCACCTGGTGCAGGTACCCAACTCGGAGGTGTCCTACACCTCGTGTCGCACGCGTGGGTGTCGGAGCCATCGTCTCGTAGCGGGAACGACAGTGGTCGAGGTCAACCGCGGTTCAGGTAGGACGGCGGACAGGTCATACGGCGACGACCGTCGGCAGAACCGCATGTACTTCGAATCCGCCGTCGGGCCGCGGATGTGCGACGAGCCGGCCACCGACCGCTGTCGCGCGCTCTCCCATTCCCCTGATGCCGCTCCCGCCGCCCCTATCCGACGGCACGATCGCGGGCGCACTCTCCGTTCCCCGGCCGTTGTTCACGTCCATCTCGATTGTGCCGAGTCCGAATTCGATGCGGACGTCGACCGCCGCACCGGGCGCGTGCCGGGCGCTGTTCGTGAGCGATTCCTGCAGGATCCGGTAGACCGCCAGACCGACGCCGTCGCTGACGCCCACCGGATCACCGGTGATGTTCGCAGTCACTCGCACACCCGCACGCTGCGAGGCCGCAATCAACTCACCGATCCGCTCGATACCGGGTTGTGGTTCGTTCTCGGGGGTGTATCCGTCGCTGCGCAGCACACCCAGCAGGCTGCGCACCTCGTTGAGGGCGTCGCGGGCCGTCGCGCCGAGGGAGTCGAATTCGGCGCGCACGTCGTCGGAGACATCCGTCAGCCGGTAGGGGGCACTCTGCGCCTGCACAACGACCATCGACATGTGGTGGGCGACGATGTCGTGCAGGTCCCGAGCGATGCGCGCCTTCTCTTCGAGCACCGCGCGCCGGGCACGCTCGAGTTCGCTGACCTCCTCTTCCTTGGCCAGTTGCCGCCGCGAGATCACCAGCCAGCGCACGAGTAGACCGAACACGATGAGCGCTGTGAGGCCCACTGTCCAGCCCCACCCGTCGTCCCCCGGCATGTACAGGAAGAACAGCAGCACCGTCGCGATCCACACGACCAGTACGACGCGGATCTCTTCGAGAACGGCCACCGCGAGGACGAGCGAGAGGATCACGAGGATGTGCACGACCTGCCAGGGATAGGTGTAGTACCCGATCCGATCGAAGACCAGTGGGATCACCAGTGCAGCGAGCGCGGTGACGGCCCAGCCCAATGCCGGGCGACTGAGCACGAGAACGAACGGGAACACCGCGAAACCGGCGACCAGCGGCATCAGCGGAGCCGGCACGTCGTGCGTGAGTTGCAGCGTCGGCCAGGCCACCGCGTACAGGATCAGCATCACCAGCGCGGCGATAACGGCCGGCCACCGGCCGCGCCCCAGTTTCGCAGAGGTCTTCACTGCGGAGACCGCTCCGGTGCGCATCATCGTTTTCACACCTCCACGCTAGGAGTCCGGTTCTCGACTGTCCTCATACCTGAGAGTGAGATCGCGGCAGCACCCCGGTACGAGGCCGCGTCCGCGGAACCACTCCGTCGCGTGATCCGGCGGTGCACCTGCAGTTCATAGCGTCGAATCCATGATCAACAGACCCGCGACCCGCCGTGTGGCGGCCGCCGTGCTTCTCGGTGCAGGCGCCGCCCTCTGCATCGGCGCCGCGTCTCCCGCGAGCACCGCAACGACGGAGAATTCGGCGGCCGCAACAACGATCACCGCACTGGTCGCCGACGATACCGCGGGGGCGCTCGCTGCGTTTCCGGACGACTTCGTCACAGTGATGGGCTACCACCCGATGCTCGAACCGGGCTTCGCATCCGGTGAAGCACTCACCGACCCTGACGGCGACTGCTCATCGCCGATCTCGCTCCCTCCGCAGTTCGAACCCGCGTGCCGTATTCACGATCTCGGATACGACCTGCTCCGGTACGCACGGGACACCGGCGGTGAACTCGGGCCGCAGGCCAGGCGCGAACTCGACGCGCAACTGCAGCGCAACTTCACTGCTGCCTGCACGACCGAGGCGTGGGTGGAGCCCCGGTGCGACGTGATGGCGGGAATCGCCTCCGCGGCGGTGCAGATCAATTCGTGGCGTCAGGGTTACCGCCTTCCCGAATCCGAATCGCCGATGCCCTATCTGGCTGCGGCGGGCGCCGTCGTCGCGGGCGGCACTTTCCTGAGGAGAGCACACCGATGACGATCGACCTGATCGACCCCGCGCCGGCGACGGGCACCCCGGAGTCCGTTTTCCGACACTCCCGTATTCTGCTCCCCCACAGAGTCTTCGGGCCCCGACTCAGCTCGACTGCAGCCGTGACGATCGCGGCTGTCCTCTCACTCACACCGTCACTGCTGCCCCGCACCTCCCTGACCCAAGGGATCCTCTCAGGACTCCTGGTCGCAGTCGCGCTGGCACTGATGGCCCTGGGTCGACTCGTTGCGCCGAATAGGATTCGGGCACAGCAGGGTGCGCGCGACGCGGAGACACGCCGGCTCGTCGTCGCCGTCGCGACGGCGACGATCGCGGTGAGCGCGACGTGGGCGCACCACTGGCAGAACACACTTCGCATCGCGATGGAAGTGCCTACGATCGGACTTCGGCACTGGCTCGAGGTACTTGCCGGAACCACCGTGACGGCAACCGTTCTCGTTGGCTGCGCCATGGGAATCCGCGCTCTGATCCGGGCGGCCGGTCGTGTGCGCTCGATCGCGGCGCTGGCAGCGACGGTGATTCTTCTCGCGTGGGGAGTAACCTCGATCGCCTCCCCGTCACCGGGTGCGGCATCGGCGTCTGCTCCGGTGGCCACACTCGATCCCAGGGTGTCCGGCTCCCCCATTTCTCTGGTGAACTGGAACAGCCTCGGCATGCACGGTCGGCGATTCGTGTCGATCGAGTCGTCGGGATCGCCCGTGCGGGTCTACATCGGGCTCGCTGCAGCCCCGGATGATCGATCGCGCGCGAAACTCGCGGTCCGCGAACTCGAGCGCACCGGGGGTTTCGAGCGGAATCACCTCGTGATCGCGGTTCCCACCGGGTCGGGGTGGGTCGACGCGAACGCGGTGCAGGGGTTCGAGAGCCGGTGGGGCGATGACGTAGCGATTGCGGCACAGCAATATTCGGACACACCGAGTTGGATCACGTTCGTCTTCGACCGGGACGCAGCCACCCGGTCTGCTCGGGCCCTCGTCTCGGCGGTGCGCGAGCACATCGCCACGCTGCCGCCCGGCCGGCGACCCGACCTGCACGTGTACGGGCAGAGCCTCGGAGCGGTCGGTGGCAGCGCCGCATTCGACGATATCGACCCGGGTCCGTGCGACGCGCTGTGGGCGGGACCGCCTGCCGGAGCGGTGCGCACCGACGGGGCCGCGGTGCTGGCGAACACCTCGGATCCCGTGGTGTGGTGGCAGCCGTCGCTGTTGTGGTCGCCGCCGGATCTGTCTCGTGCGACGCAGGATGCGCCGGTACCGACGTGGCTGCCGGTTGCCGGGTTCCTGCAGACCACCGTCGACCTGTTCACCTCGCTCGACTCCGCTGCGGGGCACGGACATCGGTACGGCCCCGAACAGGCGAAATGCGAACCGGCGGTGTCGTAGGCGTTCGCCCACGACACCGCCGGTCGGCTTTTCGCTCTCAGGCGACGATCGGTCCGCGCGCAGCTTCGAATGCAGCGCCGACGCGGTAGAGCCGTTCATCGGCCAGTGCGGGAGCCATGATCTGCAGGCCGACAGGGAGACCGTCGTCCGCAGACAGACCCGACGGCACCGACATCGCGCAGTGCCCCGCCAGGTTGGTGGGAAGCGTGCACAGGTCGGACAGGTACATCGCGAGCGGATCGTCGACCTTCTCGCCGAGCTTCCACGGTGTGAACGGGCTCGTCGGCGAGACCAGGACGTCGACCTGCTCGTAGGCCTTGTCGAAGTCCTGCGCGATGAGCGAACGTACCTTGAGCGCCTGACCGTAGTAAGCGTCGTAGTAGCCGGACGACAGGGCGTAAGTGCCGATCATGATGCGGCGCTTGACTTCCTTGCCGAACCCGGCGGCCCGGGTCGCCGCCATGACCTGCTCGGCGCTCATCGAACCGTCGTCGACGCGCATGCCGTACCGCATCGCGTCGAAGCGAGCGAGGTTGGACGACACCTCCGACGGCAGGATCAGGTAGTAGGAGGCGAGCGCATACTCGAAGTTCGGGCACGAGACCTCGACGACCTCGGCACCGAGCTTCGTAAGGATCTCCACGGCCGCGTCGAACGACGAGATCACGCCGGTCTGGTAGCTGTCGGAGTGCAATTCCTTGACGACGCCGACCTTCACACCCTTCAGATCGCCTGCCGCTCCCTGCCGTGCGGCTTCGACCACGGGACGGACCGCAGCCTTGACGGAGGTGCTGTCGCGGGGATCGTGTCCGGCGATCACCTCGTGCAGCAGCGCGGTGTCGAGCACGGTGCGTCCACACGGGCCGCCCTGATCGAGCGACGATGCGCACGCGACGAGACCGAACCGGGACACCGTGCCGTAGGTGGGTTTCGTGCCGACAGTCGCGGTCACGGCCGCAGGCTGACGGATCGAACCACCGGTGTCGGTGCCGATCGCGAGCGGCGCTTGGTACGACGCGAGAGCCGCAGCGGAACCGCCTCCCGATCCACCGGGGATGCGAGTGGTATCCCACGGGTTGCGGGTCGGTCCGTAGGCGGAGTTCTCGGTGGACGATCCCATCGCGAATTCGTCCATGTTGGTCTTGCCGAGGATCGGAATACCGGCCTGGCGGAGCTTGGTGGTGAGCGTCGCGTCGTACGGCGAGACCCAGTTCTCGAGGATCTTCGATCCACACGTGGTGGGCATGTCGGTGGTGGTGAAGACGTCCTTGAGCGCGATCGGAACGCCTGCGAGCGGCGACACCGGCTGCTCGCCCGCGGCTACCGCACGATCGACGTCGGCCGCAGCGGCGAGCGCCTGCTCGGCTCCGACGTGCAGGAACGCGTTGTATTCACCGTCGACCTCGGCGATCCGGTCGAGGTGCGCCTTCGTGACCTCCACCGAGGAGACCTCGCCGGCGTGGATGCGGGACGCGAGCGTCGCAGCGTCGAGCTTGGTGAGATCGGTGCTCATTCGCCCTCCCCGAGGATCTGTGGAACGGCGAAGCGTCCTTCTTCGACGGCGGGCGCACCGGAAAGCGCTTCGTCGGGCGTGAGCCCGGGCAGCACGACGTCAGGGCGGGTGACGTTCGTGACGGCGTTCGGATTCGCCATGGGTGCCACGTCGTCCGCGGCCACCTCGGACACCGCCTTGACGTGGCTGAGGATGGAATCGAGCTGGCCTGAGAACTCGTCGAGTTCCGCATCGGTCAGCGCGAGGCGGGACAACCGGGCGAGGTGCGCAACCTCGTCACGGGAAATGGCAGGCACCGTAGGTGGCCCCTTTCCAGTGGTGATGGATCATCTGGCGATAGAACGTCCTGTCCAGGGTAATGCCCCGCTGCAACGGCTGTGTACTCGGTTCGGCCACCGGCTGTGGCGGCTCGAGGCGTTGCATGTGTGCGACACCGCTGTTGCGTTCGTGTGAATCTGCTACCGGCGACCGGGCATTTTCCACCGCTGCATCACGATTCGCGCTCGGGGCGTCGCAACGACCCCTTCGGGAGTGAAAGGATGGACGATGCCGGGGGTACGTGCTCGCCACTGTAGGCGATGCTGCTGCACCCCTGGGTCGACGGGTGTTCACGCGTCGGCAACGAATGTGGGAAAGGACGCACGTGTCGTACCTGCTGCGTGTCCGGCTTCCCGACCGTCCCGGTAGCCTCGGCGCGCTCGCGTTGGCTCTGGGCTCGGTCGGCGCGGACATCCTGTCGCTCGATGTCGTCGATCGAGGAGCCGGCTTCGCCATCGACGATCTCGTGGTCGACGTCGAACCGGGAAAACTCCCCGACACCCTGATCACGGCTGCCGAAGCTCTCGACGGCGTCATGGTCGACTCGATCCGTCCCTACGCGGGCATTCTCGATACCCATCGGGAACTCGAACTCATCGATCAGGTTTCGGCAGCGCGCGACGACCGCCTACAGGTCCTCGTGGACGGAGCTCCCCGGGTCCTTCGCGTGAGCTGGGCAACCGTCATCGGGATCGGTCCGCAGGGCGCCTATCGAATCGCCGGCAGCCCCGGAGCTCCGGAAACACGGCCGGCGGACACTCCGTGGATGCCGCTCGAAAAGCCGATGCTGCTCGATCACGAAGCAGACTGGGTACCCCGCCTGTGGCGGGACATGGACACGATGCTCGCGGCGGCGCCCTTGGGCAAACCTGATCGAGTCCTGATGTTGGGCAGACCCGGCGGCCCCGAGTTCCGGCCGTCGGAGGTCGCCCGGATGGGATATCTCGCAGGAATCATCGGCACGGTTCTCGGCTGACCTCTCGAGTCCCTCCGACCCGGCCCGAAACGGGATCGGGCCGGAGGATCTCAGACGAGAACCACCTGCTGTGCGGCCTCGATGGCATCGCTTCTCGAGTGCACACCCAACTTGCGGTACAGCGAACGCAACTGTGTTTTCACAGTATTGAGGCTGACGAACTGGGCCTTGGCGATCATTCCGACACTGCTGCCGGACAGCAGCGCCTCGAGCACCTCCCGCTCGCGCGGCGTCAGTCGCACCATCCGGTGGGACGGTCGGAACGTGGCGAACTCGGATGCAATCCGGACGAGGTCGACCGGCAATTCGACACCGAGCTCAGCGACTTCGCGCGTCATCGAAGGAAACAGACTGGTGAACGGCCGCAGCATCCCGGTCTGTCGGGACAATGTGGCCGCACGGGAGAGGTGGCGCCGAGCGTCGCTTCGCCGTCCCTGGGAGCACGCGGCCGCCGTGCCGATGACGAACAACTCCATCGATACCCGAGGTGGACAACGCGGGTCCGCTCCGTATCGATGGACGATCATTTCGGCTCCGCCGAAGTCTCCCGTGAGCAAACAGATCCGCGCACGCACGGCGGCGGTGAGTGGCTCACTGGACCCGCCCACCAACCGGACGGCCTCGTCGGTCCGGCCGAGCGCCAGATTGAGATCAGCACGGACGGCATCCAGAAGATGTCCGGCTATGCCGCTCGACAACCGAGCGAACGATCGCATTTCGGATTCCACGTGACGGAGACCATCGGCGTGCAGACCCGCAAGAAGCGCATACTCCCCGTGCGCATACAGCACGAAAGCCCACAGCTCCTCGGCTTCGTGTACTTCACCGAGCTCGATGAGCTTATCCAACGCATCGTCGGGGTCTAGTCGATTCAACGCAACGATCACGGACGTGACGAGGCCGGCCGTCTTCGCCGGTATTCCCGGAATCTCCGATACCGGGAGATGTTGCTGCTGCTCCACGTCGGCCCAGAGATGGGGATCGATCATCGTGCCACGCACCGCGTGGGTGAGTGCCAAACTGTCTGCCGCGGCGCGTCCGACGACGGTGCCTGCCCCCGCGATCCGCGCTCGTCCGAGCATGTCTGCCGCATCATCCAGTCGGGCGTCGAGCAGAAGACTGGTTCCCATCTGCAAGTAGCAGAAGGCGCGGGTGTGCATCCCGGTGTCGTCCGCACCGGCGGGTATCGATACGGTCTCCGAGGCGAGCACGTCGCACACCTGGGCGGCCTCGGCGAAATTCCCTCCGCTGCGCAGACGCATCATGTTCGTGATCGCGGCAGCAGCTGCGGGCTCCATCATCCCCATGGATTCCACGGTGTCCACGAAACCGATGGGGTCACTCGACGCGTGCACACCACCCAGTGTCAGCGCCCGGCATACGTCCGAAACCAGCGTCGGCTGCCCGTTGGTCCGTCGCATGATCCAGCGAGACACCCGGTGCCCCTGCGGAACCCCGGAAACTCGCAGGAAGGTCCTCACCTCCTCCTCGGTGAACGCAAGGACGTCGGGAGTCACCATCACCCGGTCCGGACACGCATCGACGAAGTCCCGCCATCCGCCTGCGATCCGGGTGGTCACGATGATCCGTGTCGACCCGCCGCACTCGAGGAGTCTGCCGACATATTCCTCCGCCTTGTCGACCACATCGATGTCGTCCAGCACGAGAACGACCGGACCCGTGGTCGATGCAAGTTCCGCCACCAATATTTCCAAATTGTCGCGGTCGCCGTCCGGAGGCGGAAGACCCTTGTAGGCGTACAGGCAAGACAGCACGCAACCCCAGTACTCGTCGCTCGTGACACCGGCCGGCGACGATGCGACGAATACCGGGAGGTGGTCCGGAACCGGGTCGGTCATGAGCCAGGTCCGGACCAGAGTGGTTTTTCCCGAGAACCGCTCGCCGTGCACGACAACCGCACATGCCGGACTCGACAACATCGAAAACAAGCGGTTACGAAACAATGGCAGCGTTCTCGGCACCGATCGCAGTCCTCTCCGCAACAAGGCGCCCGACATCGCCACGGATTCATTCCCCGGAAAGACTTATAAACTCACTTATGCTGACGTTAGCAGCGCTCGGGGAATGCCGCAGAGCTACAGAAAATCCGGGTCGGCGATCCGGCGCCCGGTCAGTGCGCGAATCCTCGTGCGGTGTGTCCCGTGCCTACACCCTCACGCAAGTGTTCGACCACATCTTTGATGGCCGTGGCAAGCCTGTACGCAAGGTCGCGGCTGAATCCCTCGCGAAGGACCACCCGCAGAACTGCGATTTCTTCGGCGTCGGCAGGCATCGTGTATGCCGGGACCTGGAAACCCCGGGCACGAAGCTCGTGAGAAATGTCGAAGACCGTGAATCCCGGGTCACCCACTACCTGGAACGAGAGAACGGGGATCGCTGATCCGTCCGTGATGATCTCCATGTTGTCGATCCCGGAAATTTCTTGCGACAACATCAGCGCGGTGTCGCGCAGGGACTCCATGATCTGGGTGTAGCCGGCGACTCCAAGCCGGATGAAGTTGTAGTACTGGCCTACCACCTGATTTCCGGAACGGGAGAAATTGAGTGTGAATGTCGGCATGTCGCCGCCGAGATAGTTGACTCGGAACACCAGGTCTTCCGGCAGATGCTCCTTCGAACGCCAGACCACGAAGCCGATACCCGGGTAGGTCATGCCGTATTTGTGACCACTGACGTTGATGGATACCACGCGCGGAATCCGGAAGTCCCATTCCAGCTCCGGGTGCAGGAAGGGCACGACGAACCCTCCACTCGCCGCGTCGACGTGCACCGGGACATCCGGTCCCCCGCCGGCAGCGATCTCGTCCAGAGTGCGGGAGATCTCGGCGACCGGTTCGAGTTCTCCGGTGAACGTCGTCCCGAGAATCGCCACCACACCGATGGTGTTCTCGTCCACGGCATCGCGGACCTGTTCCGGAGTGATCACGTAGCGACCCGGTTCCATGGGCAGGTACTTGGGCTCGACGTCGAAGTAGCGGCAGAACTTCTCCCAGACCACCTGCACATTGCTACCCATGATCAGATTGGGTTTGGTGGAGTCCTTCCCCGCGGCGTCGCGAGCCTGCCGCCACCGCCACTTGAGCGCGAGACCCGCCAGCATCACGGCCTCGGACGAGCCCACGGTCGATACTCCGGTCGCAGAGGTCGGATCCGTCGGGGACAGATCCTCGGCATGGAAGAGGGCTGCCACCATGTTGACGCAACGGGTCTCGATCTCGGCCGTGGCCGGATACTCGTCCTTGTCGATCATGTTCTTGTCGAAGGTTTCCGCCATGAGACGGTCTGCCTGCGGATCCATCCAGGTGGTGACGAATGTCGCCAGGTTCAGACGCGAACTGCCGTCGAGCATCAATTCGTCATGGATGAACCGGTATGCCGCTTCGGGTTCGGTTTCCGATTTGGGTAGCCGCAGGGCGGGAATCGGATCGGTTCCGAGCCGACCGGTATATGCGGGCGCCAGTGTCTCTGTAGGAGCGGCAATCTGGTCTGACATCTGTTCCTCCGATACTTCGGTGAATCGAACGCTCGTCCGATCCGGTGACGACTGTGAACTGGAATTCGACTGAATCGGTTAGGCCCGATCAGACTTCGATCGGCGGGTAGAGCCTCTCCATCGTGTATCGGCGATTTCTGCGGACCGAGAGGGCACTGGCGGTCAACGACGCGAGCAGAATTCCCATGAGGACCGCGACCGCGATCCACAAACGCGAATCGATCTGGTCGGCCACGGTGAGCTGGCGGAGGCCGTTGACGGTATATGTCATCGGATCGAACGGATGGATGTACTGGAACGGTTTCGCAGTCGTGGGCACCGGGTAGATGCCGCCGGCCGACACCAACTGCAGCATCAGGAATGCCAGTGTGACGACGCGCCCGACCGCTACCCCGAACACTGCGTTGAATGCCTGGATCATCGCGAGATACGTCGCCGACACGAGCATCAGGAACAGGATCGTTCCGGCCACATGCTTGACATCGAGGCCGACGCCGAAGTGCACGACCGTGTACATGACGATCACCTGGAGAACGCCGACGAGCAAAGCCGGCCAGTACGATGCCAGGACCGTCCGATACAGTCCGACGCCGCCGACCGTCGGCCTGGACTGCAGCGGAGTGAGCAGCATCCACGTGATGATACCGCCGACGAACAGGGCCAACGAGAGAAAGAACGGGGCAAATCCGGTACCGAATGTGGATGCCTCGTTGGTGGTGTTCTGCTGCAGCGCCACCGGCGTCGATAGCGTGTCCGCTGTCGCGGTGCGCTGTTGATCGGTCCAGCTGGGAACCTGTTGCGCCCCCTGCGAAAGCGCATCCGCCAGCTCCTTCGAACCGGATTGCAGTTCCACCATGCCGGACGCAAGTTGGCCGGCGCCGTCGGACAGCTGGAAACTGCCGTCGGTGAGTTGGATCAAACCCGAGTACAGCGTGCCTGCGCCCGAATTCAACTCGTTCACGCCACTCTGCAACTCGCGCACGTCGGATGCCAGTCCTCCACTCTGGAGAAGCGCCAGACCGCTCTGCAGTGGACTGTTCGGGTCGTTCAGCTGATATTCGAGGTCGCGCGCATCCCCTTGCAACCGCACGATCTCGGCACGCAACGCGTCGGTATCGGACATCACCTGCTGCGCAGTCAGCGGAGTCAATGCTGTGATGGCCTGTTGCACGATCGGATCCGAGCTCTGCCCCAGGATGTCGATGATCTGCTGAACCGCAGGACCGGCGGCGGCCTGCGCCGGCTGCGGAATCCGGTTCTCGAGAGCAACGATCGATTCCCTGAGCTGGGATGCCTGGTTACCGACGTTCGACAGAGCACCACTGTCGAGGGCACCCAGGAGCGGACCTGTCACACCGTCGATCGCAGTCGCGAGCCGGCTCGCGCCTGCTGCGAGCTGAGCAGACCCATCACGCGCCGTGACCATGTTGTCCGCCAGCTCGGTGGCCCCCGAATCGAGCTGGTCGGCCCCACCCTTCGCGGTGTCGATGCCGGCGGCAAGAGTTCCGGCGCCGTCGGCAGCCTGCTTCAGTCCCGAGCCTGCCGTCTCCAGCCCTGTGAGCACCTGACCGACGCCCTGTGCACCGATTGTGGAGTTGACCTGTGAAATCACCTGCTCCGACGCATCCTGGCCGATGATCGTGGCGAGGTAGTTGTTCGCGTCGTTGAAGGTGAAGGTCAGATTCGCCTTCTCGGGGTTGTCACCGTTGGGCGACTCCACCGCTTCGGTGAAGTTCTCGGGAATGGTGACCGTGTAGTAGTACTTCCCGCTCGCCAGCCCCTCGACCGCCTCTGCCTCGGACACCTCGGCCAGATCCAGCTGACCGGAGGCGATGAGTGACTTGACGACCTGATCACCCGCATCGATCTGCTCTCCCGTCGACGACCGACCTGTGTCGTTGTTGACGATCGCCGCGGGGATCTTGTCGACCGCACCGAACGGGTTCCAGAACGCCCACAGGTACATCGCGCCGTACAGGAGCGGCATGAGGATGATCGTGGCGATCGCAATGCGCGGCATGGTGCCGCGGAAGTAGCGTTTCGAATCGCTACCGAGGGAGATTCCTGCCAGCACGGGTCACCTCCCCTGAGTCATGACGCCGATGTCGCCGGGGCCGAGAAGCCCGCGCATGTCCACCACGGCGCGCACTCCGGTGCCAGGCTCCAGTGGGTTCACATCGGCAGTGATCACCGATTGCCGTTCCCCCAGTGCAACAAGTCTTTCCAGCAGGATGGCACGCTCCATATCGTCGGCGATCTTATCGATCCGACCCACCACCAGCAGTGGAGGTCGGCGAGTGTTTGCGACCGCGATCCGCAGCAGTAGTTGCTGGATCTCGGGCAGATCGTCGACGAAGGCGTTGAGCGATGGCAGCGGCACATCGCCGAAGACCTCCGCGCACGTGTCGGCGACACCAGCCGCGTCGACGCGCGGAACGAATTTGTACCATGGCGAATCCCAGCGCTTCTGCTCGGTCACGATGTCGCGCACAGTGACCGACGGCTGTACATCGTCGAGCTCGTTCATGCAGGCGATCGCAGACCGGGCGAGAACCTTGGCCGGCTTGTTCTCGAAACCGAGGATGGTGAGCGACCCCCGCGTCAGCCGCATTCTCCCGCACAACGCCATGAGCAGCGCCGTACGTGCGGCGCCGGCCTGCCCCGACACCACCGTCACGCCACCCTCGTCGATATCCAGGTCGAGCGGACCGAACACATGACCCCACGGGCCGTGAAGTTCGATCGCTCGCGCGGAGACCAGGCTTCCCGGAATCTGCCCCCATGCCGAGCCGTCCGAATCGGAAGCTTCGGGGCTGTCATCACCCGGGGAGTCGTATTGCCGGTAGTAGTATTCGTATTCTTCGGAGTCGTATTCGTCGAGATTCGTTTCGGCCACTCCACACCCCACACTTCCGCGTCATTTCACCAACGACATCCGGGTACATCTCGGCAGTGACATCGCGTACGAGGTCACTGCCGGAACGATGCGTTCAGAGTTGGTTCTTCACAACCTGACCGTTCTTGACGATCACCGACAGATTCTTGGCGGGGTCTGCCAGCAGGTTCAGGTCCTCGAGAGGATTGCCGTCGACGAGGAGGACATCGGCCCAGGCACCTTGTCGGATCACCCCGAACTCTGCTTGGCGGTACGGATCCCGCTCACCTGCGAGCCTGAAGAGCTCGGCGTTACCCGACGTGAGCATCGTCAACGACTCGAGATTGGTGTAGTGATCGCCGAGGCGAGCGGCCATCTCACTCTGCCGCGGTGCGATCTGGGGCTCGAGCAGCAGGTCGGTGCCCCATGCGGTCTTGACACCGTGCTTCTTCGCCCACTCGTAGACGTGGTCCACGCCCGTGCAGATCTCTCGGTCCTTCTCCGCGCGATCCGGGTCGGGATAGTGGTGGTCGCCGAGCGCGAAGGGCTGCATCGACAGCCACACTTCCTTCTCCGCGATGAGCGCGATGGTCTCCTCGTCGGCGAGATGACCGTGTTCGATAGACCGCACACCGGCCGCGATCGCCCGCCGGATCCCTGTGACGTTGTAGACGTGCGTCGCAACGTAGGTACCGTAATCGGTCGCCGCGTTCACCGCCGCCCGCAGTTCCTTGTCGATGAACTGCACGGTGTACAGCGGGTCGTACATCGACGCCGCTCCGCCGCCGACCATCAATTTGATCTGCGAGGCGCCCTTCTTCAGCTGCTCTCGTACACCCGCAAGAACTTGATCCTCCCCGTCCGCGACCCGCATGAACCCGATCTGTTCGGCACGGCTCTGGTCACCACCGAACACGGTCGGACACTGGTAGACGAATCCGAAGTCACCGTGCCCGCTGGTCTGGGAGAGCGCGGCCTGGGAAGGGTAGATCCGCGGCCCCTCGAACAGGCCCCGGTCGATCACCGACTTGATACTGGCGGTGTCGCCGGCCATGTCACGCACGGCTGTGAAGCCTCGATGCAACATGTTCTTCGCCTCGGCCAGACCGTTCAACGCGATATGGGATTCGGAGCCCATCACCATGTCGATGTACGAGTTGGCATTGCCCACCAGGTGGACATGAGCATCGCTCATCCCGGGCATCAGTACTCGATCGGCTCCGTCGACGACGACCGTCTCGCGGCCGGGCTCGTCGCCGATCGGCGACTCCGATACCGCCGCGATTCTGTCGCCATCGATCAAGACGTCTCCGCCGAGCAGATCACCGGACTGCCCGTCGAACACGCGAACATTGCGAAACAACAAACGCTTACTGGAATCCGGGGTTGCGGCCATGAGCGGGACGTTAATCGGGATGGTTCCCGGCGCGCTCCCGATCCAATCGCCCGCAGGCAGAATTCACCCTCCCACTTCACCCTTGCCGCATTGCCCACGGAGTTTCCCTCTCGAACAGGGACTTTCGGCGCCATTCGCCATACTCATACTTCGCGTGTCGTGCTGCGGGGTGTTCTACACTGCCGCCATGTTGATCCGCCCGACCTTGCGTATTCAGTCCTGGGGATTCGTCGTGGGGGCTTTCCTCTTCGCGCTCGGATCAGCGCCGGGTATTTCCAGTGCCTTGGGAACCGCCGGCGCCAATACTTCGTTCTTCGTCGGATCGTGGTTCTTCACGGGCGCAGCGTTCATACAGTTGATGCTGAGCGGCGCAGCGACGGTTTCGGACAAACAGGGCGTCGGCATTCGTGCCGAATGGCTGTCGGCGCTGATCCAGTTCCTCGGCACGCTCTTGTTCAACGTGAGCACCGGAGCAGCCCTGCACGCGCACACCGTCAAGGGAGAAATGCACCTGGTGTGGAACCCGAATCTCGAGGGGTCGCTGTGCTTCCTCGTCTCCAGTGCGCTCGCAGTGCTGCTTCTGTGGCGAGCGAAGGCGTACTGGGCGCCGCGTTCCAAGGACTGGCAGAGCGTGTGGCTCAATACGCTCGGGTCCATCGCCTTCGGCGTGTCCGCCGTCGGGTCGTTCGTCCTCGACACCGGCAACACACTCGACCCGAATCTCGCCAACATCGGAACGTTCGTCGGTGCTCTGTGCTTTCTTCTCGCCTCTGCCGTCTTCCTCGGCAAGCAGAACGCACCCGAGCCGGCACGCTCAGTGGCCTCGTGAACCTTCGTCGATGCTCGGCTTCAGGACTCGGATTCGTCGGGTGAACCGAGAACCGCGTCGGGTCCCTGTTCGAGAAGGACGCGGAATGCATCCTCCTCGAGAATCGGGATGCCCAGATCCGATGCTTTGTCCGCCTTGGACCCCGGATTGTCGCCGACCACGACGAAGGCCGTCTTCTTCGACACCGAGCCCGCCGCCTTCCCTCCTCGCGCGAGGATCGCTTCCTTCGCCTCGTCGCGGGAGAGCCCGGCGAGCGTGCCGGTCACCACGATCGACATCCCCTCGAGGGTGCGCGCGATGGATTCGTCGCGTTCATCCTCCATCCGGACACCGGCGGCAGCCCATTTGTCGACGATCGCCACATGCCAGCCGACGGTGAACCATTCCACGACAGCAGCGGCGATGGTGCCACCGACACCTTCGACGGCGGCGAGTTCGTCGAGGGACGCGGTCCGGATCCGCTCGAGACTGCCGAATTCGGTGGCCAGCGCCCGGGCCGCAGTAGGACCCACGTGCCGGATCGACAGGGCCACGAGAACCCGCCAGAGCGGTTTGTCCTTCGCCCTGTCGAGGTTCTGCAGCAGGCGCTCACCGTTCTTGGACAACACGCCTTTCGCGGTCTTGAAGATCGACGTGCGCATCAGATCGTCGGCGGTGAGCGAGAACAGATCGCCTTCGTCGCCGATCGCCTCGGATTCGAGCAGAGCCGTTGCCGCCTCGTAGCCGAGAGCTTCGATATCGAAAGCGCCGCGCCCCGCAACGTGGAACACCCGCTCACGCAACTGTGCGGGGCAGTACTGCTGGTTCGGGCAACGCAGGTCGACGTCGCCCTCCTTCGCCGGTGCGAGCGGGGTCGCGCATTCGGGGCACTCGGTGGGCATCACGAAGGCGCGTTCGCTGCCGTCGCGCAGATCGACCACCGGCCCGAGTACCTCGGGTATCACATCGCCCGCCTTACGCAGCACAACGGTGTCGCCGATGAGAACACCCTTGCGCTCCACTTCGGACCCGTTGTGCAGGGTCGCGAGCGACACGGTGGAACCGGCGACAGCAACAGGTTCCATGTAGGCGAACGGCGTCACGCGGCCCGTGCGCCCTACGCTGACCCGGATGTCGATCAGCTTGGTGGTGACTTCCTCGGGCGGATACTTGTAGGCGATCGCCCAGCGCGGGGCGCGCGAGGTGGACCCGAAGCGGCGGTGCAGGGCCATCTCGTCGATCTTCACGACGAGCCCGTCGATCTCGTGTTCGACGTCGTGGCGATGCTCGCCCCAGTACTTCACCCGTTCGATCACCGCGTCGGCGCCGGTGACTCGGAGGGTGTGCCGCGATACGGGTAGCCCCCAGGCCGCGAGCGCATCGTAGGCATCGGATTGCGATTCGGGTCGGAAACCTTCGATCCGGCCGAGACCGTGGCAGATCATTCCGAGGCGGCGTTTCGCCGTCACCGCGGGATTCTTCTGACGCAGCGACCCCGCGGCCGAGTTCCGAGGATTGGCGAACGGAGGTTTGCCTTCGGCAACGAGACTCGCGTTGAGTGCCTGGAAATCTTCGAGTCTGAAGAACACTTCACCGCGAACCTCGAGGACGTCCGGAATCGGGTATTCGTCAGTGGCAGTGAGCTTTTCCGGAATAGAATTGATGGTCCTGGCGTTGAGCGTGACCAGCTCACCGGTACGTCCGTCGCCGCGCGTCGCCGCACGCACGAGCCGTCCGTTCTCGTAGACGAGATTCAGCGCGACGCCGTCGATCTTGACCTCGCACAGGTAGTGCAGATCCGATCCGACCTCGGATTCGACGCGGGAGAGCCAGGCACGAAGTTCGTCCTCGTCGAAGACGTTGTCGAGGCTGAGCATGCGCTGGAGGTGGTCCACAGCAGTGAAATCGGTGGCGAAGCCGCCGCCGACGAGCTGGGTGGGCGAATCAGGGGTACGAAGGTCCGAATACTGTTCTTCGAGCGCATCGAGTTGCCCGAGCAGCTGATCGAACTCGCCGTCGGAGATGATCGGAGCGTCGCGTACGTAGTAGCGGAACTGATGTCCGCGCACTTCCTCCGCGAGCTGCTGCCAACGCTCGCGCACTTCTGATGGAGCTGTGTGGGCCACGTCCGTCGGTTCACTCACAGCTTGCAAGCCTAGTCGAGGGGACCGACGAACCCGTCAGAGTGATTCGGGGTCTTCAGCGAATGCTGCGGAAATGTCGTTCGCCAATCGGAGCGCGGTCCGTGCCCAGGTGGGGTCGGCGTCCGCCAGCCCGCACGCGGGGGTGACCGACACCGAACGCAGGACGGTGCGTGCGAATCCGAGCCGGTCGATCAACGCCACGGCCGGCTCTGCCAGCTCCCGCCAGGTCGGAGGCTTCTCCGGCGCGGTCGTCGGGATCAGGCCCAGAAGCAGGGTCGTGCCCGAATCGAGAAGTTCGCCCACCGCGTCGAGATTCGCCCGGTTCAGCCGGCCGAGGTCGAACGAGACGGCGTCGGCCGCACTGCGACGCAGCAGCCCTGCGGGCAGACCACCCGAGCAGCAGTGCACCGCGGTCGACAATCCGAGACCGGTGAGAGTCACGTCGAGGACATGCAGAGCCTCGGGCTCCGGTACGGCAGGCACGCTTTCGAGCATGGTGCGCCCTTGCAACGACCCGGCGAGTACGGCAGGAAGTGCAGGCTCGTCGAGTTGGACTACCGTCGAGACGCCGAGGCGCCGCCGAAGTTCGGCCGCGTGCCGAGAGACACCTTCCGCGAGCGACTCCGACAGGTCGCGCACGGCACCCCGGTCGACGAGCGCGCGTCTCCCCGTCGCCAACTCGGCATGCGCAGCGAGCGTCCACGGTCCGATCGACTGAACCTTGACGGTGCGATCGGGCCCGGCTCCGGCGAGTTCCCATGCCTCCTCGAATGCGTCGAGGTCCTGCTTCAGTAGGTCTTCTGCGACACGTGCCACCGCACCACGTCCGGCGCGCAGACGGTAGCCGGTGGTCGTGGCGTCGAGATTCATGTCGACGAGCAGCGCACTCGCCCGCCCGATCATGTCGGCTCCGAGCCCTCGTGCGGGGAGCTCCACCAGGTGCGGCAGCGCCGGAAGTTCTCCGACGATCACAGCGGCGGCCTCGCGGGTATCGACGCCCGGCCATGATCCCATTCCGGTGGCCAGACCCGCCCAGGGGTTCACACCGGACGGCTCTGACGTCACTGTTCTCCCGTCGTGGCGGTTGCGGCGATCGTGCCGCTACCCAGAACGATGTCGCCTGCAGGATCGGGGCGATAGAGGACCGCTGCCTGACCTGCGGCAACACCGGTGAGGGGTTCGCGAAGAGATATCTCGATGCCTCCCTCGAGGTTCGGGACGCCGTCACCGCTGCCGACCGCTTCGGCGACCGCCTCGGCGAGCCCCCCGTGTGCGCGGACCTGCACGACGCATTCGATCGGTCCGACCGGAGCAGAACCCGACGTCCACACAGCACGTTCGGCTCTGATCGACGACACCTGCAGTCGTTCGGCGCTACCCACCTTCACGGTGCCGGTCTCGGGTTCGATTTCCGTGACGTAACGAGGACGTCCGTCGGCGCCCGGTCCTGCGATCCCGAGGCCCTTGCGCTGCCCGATCGTGAAGCCGTGCACGCCTTCATGTTCGGCAAGAACCTCACCCGAGTCGGCGTCGACGACAGCGCCCGGCCGGACACCGATCCGAGCTCCGAGGAATGCTCGGGTATCGCCCGACGGAATGAAACAGATGTCGTGGCTGTCCGGTTTGTTCGCCACTGCCAGGCCACGCTCGGCGGCCTCTTCACGAATCCGATCCTTCGGGGTGTCGCCCACAGGGAACATCGCACGCGAAAGTTGTTCCGCGGTCAGCACTGCCAGAACATAGGACTGATCCTTGTCCGCGTCGACCGCGCGACGCAGGACCCCGGCGTCGAGCTGCGCGTAATGGCCGGTCGCGACGGCGTCGAATCCGAGGGCGACGGCGCGATCCGCCAGCGCCGAGAACTTGATCTTCTCGTTGCACCGCAGGCACGGATTGGGGGTCTGCCCGGCGGCGTAGGACGCAACGAAGTCGTCGATCACGTCTTCCTTGAATCGATCAGCGAAATCCCATACATAGAAAGGAATCCCGAGCACATCGGCAGCACGGCGCGCATCGCCGGCGTCTTCCTTGGAACAACATCCGCGCGATCCTGTGCGTAACGTACCCGGCGCCGTCGACAACGCCAGATGCACACCGACCACCTCGTGGCCGGCTTCGACGGCACGGGCCGCGGCAACCGCCGAGTCCACACCGCCGCTCATCGCCGCAAGAATCCTCATCCCCGGTCACCTCCTCGTCCGCCGACGCTCGCCATTCCGGCGGCGCGTGCTCGCTCCACCACCTGCGGCAACGCCGCGAGCAGAGCTTCGATATCTTCTCGGGTCGTAGTGTGCCCCAACGAGAATCGCAGGGACCCCCGCGAGGCAGCGGGATCGCATCCCATTGCCACCAGCACATGACTTGCTCGTGCCACTCCCGCGGTGCACGCCGAACCAGTCGAGCATTCGATCCCGGCGGCGTCCAGCAGCATCAGCAATGAATCGCCTTCGCACCCGGGGAAAGTGAAATGTGCATTGCCCGGCAACCGGTTCGCGCCGCGCGGCCCGTTGAGCACCGCATCGGGCACGACACGTTCGACACCGGAGATCAAGGTATCGCGCAAGGTCTCGAGTTCCGCGGCTCGTGCCCGCAGTTCGGTGGTCGCCTGGCGGAGAGCCGCCGCCATACCCACGATCGACGCGGCGTCCTGGGTTCCGGACCGCACATCGCGTTCGTGACCGCCGCCGTGGGCGAGCGGAACGCACGGCACTTGCCTGCCCAGCAGCAGGGCACCCACGCCCTGGGGCCCGCCGAACTTGTGTGCGGCCGAAGTGAGGGCAGACAGGCCGCTCGCCGTGAAATCGACGGGCAGGTGTGCCACTGCCTGGACCGCGTCGCTGTGGAAGGGGACGTCGAACTCTGCGGCCACAGCAGCGAGCTCGACGATCGGCATCACGGTGCCGACCTCGTTGTTCGCCCACATGACGGTCACGAGCGCAACCTCGTCTGCGTGTGCCGCGAGCTCCTCGCGCAACGCGCGCGGATCGACACACCCGGTTTCGTCGACGGGCAGCCACGTCACGTCTGCGTCCTCGTGCTCGACGAGCCATTCGACGGCATCGAGCACAGCGTGGTGTTCCACTGCGCTCGCGATGATGCGGCGACGACGTGGATCCTGCGCGCGTCTCCCCCAGAAGATTCCCTTGACGGCGAGGTTGTCGCCCTCAGTGCCGCCCGAGACGAAGATCACCTCGGAGGGCCGTGCACCGAGATCGGCCGCGATCGACTCGCGGGCCTCCTCGATTCGGCGCCTGGCGGCACGACCGGAACCGTGCAGTGAAGACGCATTACCGACGGTCGCGAACACCTGCGTCATCGCCTCGATCGCCGCAGGCAACATGGGCGTGGTCGCGGCGTGGTCGAGGTAGACGGTCTTCGAAATGCCGGACGGACCGGCGGCGGGCAAGGTCATGACCGATCCAGGATAGCGGGTCCGCTGGGGTGAGCGTCGGGGTCACCCGGGTGACGGTGCGCTCACCTCCGGAAGCCGGGTCGGCGCCGCCGCCGGACCCACATGCCGGACGGCTACTCCTTCGGTCGACCTCGCCGCCCGCTCACACCGTGCAGCGAGGTCGCGACGATCGGTACCCGGCCACTCGAGCGGGGCGAGAGTCACCGACGCGACCAACCCTCGCGAACGCACGAGCCTGGCTATCGACGCCCCGATCGCTTCCTCACCGACGAATGCCGGACCGGTAGTCCGAACACCGGTGTGATCGAGGTAGGCGAACCCGATGGGCTGCACCGGGCATTCCGCATCTATCGCTGCCTCGAACAGTGCTGAGCGGAAGCCACCGTAGGCACGGCCACACCAGGTCGTCCCTTCGGGAAAGACTGCGACGCGCTCGCCTTCCTTCAACCGTGTCCGGACGGTATCGACCACTCCGGGCAGAGCACGCAGGCGTTCACGTTCGATCGGGATCACTCGCATCCGCCGCGCCAGCGATCCGAGCGTGCCCCGGTCGAGCAGATCGGCGCGCGCCACGAATCCCGCAGGGGCCACGGCCATGATCACCAGCACATCGATCCATGACACGTGGGGAGCCACAACGAGGAGCCCTCCGTCGTATCCGCGACGGTCGCGTAGGTCGGTGACGGCGATCCTCATCCCCACGCACCGGAGCAGACCCCGGGCACCCGCGCGCAGCAGGGCCTCCCGCGCCGGGACGGGAACGCGCCGGGCCGCGACGAGGATCGGCGCGCAGGCGAGGATGGCCACGACGGTGAGGACGCGCATGGCGACCGTCGGCCACGCGACCCGGGGCGACGTCGAGGGGAGGCAGCCGTCGCCACACGGGCTCGCGGGCATCCATGCGTGCGAGCGCGTGGTCATGCCGGAACCGCGGTTCCGCTCGGAGCCGTCTCGCCGCTCACCGCTTCGCTACTCTCGGCAGCGCCGCGCAGGCGCTCCAGGTAGCGCGTGTTCGCGTCGTGCAGGCTCAGCATCGCGACGAAGTCCGCGACCCCGAATTCGGGGTCGTGGGCAGGTTCACCACAGATCCGAGCACCGAGCCGCAGGTATCCGCGCATGAGAGGCGGAACGACGAGCCGCGCGGGCCGCGCGATTTCGTCGAGGCATCTGCCGTCGACCACCACCGGGTTCAGCGGGCGGACCTGCCGTTCCTGCTCGATACCGTGGCGCGCGAGCACCATGTCGCGGACGCCGCGGACGTCGACTCCCGCAGTATCGCCGGGCTGCATCCGCATCGGCACCGATACACAGCCGATGACCCGATCGTGGCCGGTCAGTTCCAGGTAGCGCAAGATTCCGGCCCACATGAGGGTCAGGACGGAGCCGGAGCGGTGCGCCGAATCGACGCACGCGCGACCCATCTCCACAGCACGCAGACCGTGGGGGTCGAGTGCCGAGAGGTCGAACTCGGTGTCCGTGTAATAGCCACCGGCCGCGAGCGCCGCGCTCGGCGACAACATCCGGTAGCAGCCGACGAGTTCGCCGGTACCGATCTCGTGTGCGAGCAGATGGTCGCAGAATTCGTCGAACGGGTCGGCGTCGAGGTCGCTTCCGTCCGCGGGGAGTGTGAAGCCGGGCTCGGTGGCGAACACCCGGCGGCGCAGCCGCTGCGCTGCTTCCCTGTGGTGTGCCTCGGTGGAGATGCTCAGGGAGTATCGCGGGCCGGACAGCACCGGAACCGTGAATTCTCGTGTGTGTGACAGCACCGCTGATGTGGTCATGCTGCAGGTGTAGCGCGGCGGTGCGGCACCACGGCAGCGATGCGGTGTCTCGTTCGTGAACAGGGTGGAACAACCGCGCGGCCCCACCCCGGAAGTCCGGAATGGGGCCGCGCGGAGTACGCGAAGGGCCGATCAGCCCTTGTGCTTCTTGACTGCCTCGGTGAGCTGCGGTGCGACGTTGAACAGGTCGCCCACGACGCCGTAGTCCGCGATCTCGAAGATCGGGGCCTCTTCGTCCTTGTTGACCGCGATGATGGTCTTCGAGGTCTGCATGCCTGCGCGGTGCTGGATGGCACCGGAGATGCCGAGCGCGACGTACAGCTGCGGCGAGACGGTCTTGCCCGTCTGACCGACCTGGAACTGGCCCGGGTAGTAGCCGGAGTCCACGGCGGCGCGGGATGCGCCGACTGCTGCACCGAGCGAGTCTGCGAGCTCCTCGACGACCGAGAACTTGTCGGCGCTGCCGACACCGCGGCCACCGGAAACGACGATCGACGCCTCGGTGAGCTCCGGGCGGTCGCCACCGGCGACGGGCTCACGCGAGGTGACCTTGACGGCGTTCTCTTCCTGCGCCGGAACCTCGACGTCGACGCGTTCCGCGGCACCGGCCTGCGGTGCGGCCTCGATGGCACCCGGGCGAACCGAGACGACCGGAACCTCACCGTTGGCCTTGGCGTCGACGGTGAACGCGCCACCGAAGATCGAGTGGACGGCCGAGCCGTCGCTCTTGACGTCGACGACATCGACGAGCAGGCCCGAACCGATACGCGCGGCGAGACGGCCCGACACCTCCTTGCCCTCGACCGATGCTGCGGTGAGAACCGCTGCGGGGCTGGTGGACTCGACGAGGGCGGCGAGGACGTCGACCTTCGGGGTCACCAGGTAGCCGTCGATGACGTCGGACTCCGCTGCGTAGACCTTGGCGGCACCGGCCGCGGCGAGCGCGTCCTGCAGCTTGTCTGCGGTACCGGCGGGGCCTGCGACGACGGCGGACGGCTCACCGAGTGCGCGTGCAGCGGTGATGAGCTCGACGCTGACCTTCTTCAGTGCACCCTCGGCGTGCTCGACGAGCACAAGTACTTCTGCCATTGCTTGCTTCTCTCCCTAGATATGTCTGCTGTGTGCCGTGGGGCGCGATCAGATGATCTTGTGGCCGACCAGGTAGGTGGCGATCTGATTGCCGCCCTCGCCCTCGTCCGCGACGCGCTCACCCGCGGTACGCGGGGGCTTCGGTGTGACACCGGTCACGGTGCTGGCGGCGTTGGCGACACCGAAGATCTCGGGGTCGAGACCGATGTCGGCAAGCGTGAGGGTCTGTACTTCCTTCTTCTTCGCGGCCATGATGCCCTTGAAGGACGGGAAGCGCGGCTCGTTGATCTTCTCGGTGACCGAGATGATGGCAGGCAGTGGCGCCTCGATGCCGAAAAGGCCCTCGTCGGTCTCACGCTCGCCGGAAGCCTTGCCGTCGGCGATGGTCAGCTTGCGCAGGTGGGTCAGATGGGGCAGGCCCAGGTACTCGGCAATGATCGCCGGCACGGCGCCTACGCGGCCGTCGGTGGCCTCGTTACCTGCGATGACCAGCTCGACGCCCTCGATCTGACCGAGCGCGGCAGCAAGCGCGTACGAGGTCTGGATGGCGTCCGATCCGTGGAGAGCGGGATCGTTGAGGTGGATGGCCTTGTCTGCACCCATCGACAGCGCCTTGCGGATCGCATCGGTAGCGCGGTCGGGACCTGCCGTGAGGACAGTCACCTCGCCGCCGTCGCGCTCCTTGACGAGCAGGGCTTCTTCGACGGCCCGCTCGTTGATCTCGTCGAGCACGGCATCGGCTGCTTCACGGTCGAGGGTGAAGTCGCCGTCGGTGAGCTTGCGCTCGGACCACGTGTCGGGGACCTGCTTGATCAAAACGACGATGTTCGTCATGGGTCTACGTCGACCTCCTGTGTGTAGCTGCTTCGGATCGGAGCGGCGATGCCTGAACCGACTACTCGTGCCTGTCGCACGGCGTGTGCGATAGATTACCAAACGCTAAGTTACCCAGTGGTAACTTAGCGAATTTCCCGGTTCACCATAACCGCAGACGAGGAGCGAGATGGCTGTGATCTGGACCACCGAGGCCGACGCCACAGGCAGTGGGTCTACTCTCGGGGCGGTGAGCGACTCCACCGTCCGCGCCGACGGCGCGCAACAGCTGCCACTGACCGGCGAACGGACCGTCCCCGGCATCGCCGAGGAGAACTACTGGTTCCGCCGCCACGAGGTGGTCTACCGCGACCTGCTGCATCGATGCACCGACCGCACCGTCCTCGAGGCAGGCGCGGGCGAGGGCTACGGAGCCGACATGATCGCCAACGTCGCCACGCGAGTCATCGGACTCGACTACGACGAGAGCGCGGTCGCCCACATCCGCGCCCGATACCCGCGAGTCGACATCCGCCAGGGCAATCTCGCAGAACTTCCCTTGGATGACGCGTCCGTCGACACGGTGGTGAATTTCCAAGTCATCGAACATCTCTGGGACCAAGCACAATTCCTCCGGGAGTGCCACCGCGTCCTTGCCCCCGGGGGCGAACTGCTCATCAGCACCCCCAATCGCATCACCTTCTCCCCCGGACGCGACACCCCGCTCAACCCGTTCCACACCCGCGAACTGAACGCTTCCGAACTCACCGAACTCCTCGTCGATGCGGGATTCCGGGTCGAGCTCGTCACCGGCGTCCACCACGGCTCCACGCTGCGTGCACTCGACGCCAAGTACGGCGGTTCGTTCATCGACGCACAGATCGAGCGTGCCCTCGCGGGCGAACCGTGGCCCGATGCGCTGACTTCCGACGTCGCGGCCATCACCTCCGACGACTTCGCTCTCTTCCCCGAGAACATCGACGACAGCCTCGACCTGGTCGCGATCGCGGTGAAAGATCCCGCGCCGTGACCTCCGAATCGACACGCGAACCGGGGATGTTCGCACTGGTCCTGCACTCCCACCTCCCGTGGCTCGCGAACCACGGGAGGTGGCCGGTCGGCGAAGAATGGTTGTATCAGTCCTGGGCCGCGACCTACCTGCCCGTCGTCGACGTCCTGAACCGCCTCGCCGACGAGGGGCGCACGCGGCTGCTGACCCTCGGCATCACGCCCGTGCTCGCCGCGCAGCTCGACGATCCTCACAGCCTCACCGGTATGCACCACTGGCTCGGCAACTGGAAGCTGCGTGCACACGAGGCCGCCGGAATGACAGAACCGTCCTATCGCGCACTCGGTGCCCGTGAGCATCGGGCCGCCGACCGGGCACTCGAAACCTTCGAAACCCAGTGGCGGCACGGCGGATCGCCCGTCATCCGCACCCTCATCGATGCCGACACCATCGAACTGCTCGGCGGACCGCTCGCGCATCCGTTCCAACCGTTGCTCGATCCCCGACTGCGCGCGTTCTCGCTGTCCGAAGGACTCGCGGACGCTCACCAGCGATGGCATCACACTCCGCGTGGAATCTGGGGACCCGAATGCGGATTCACCCCGGGCATGGAGAAAGGTTACGCCGCGGCGGGTGTCGAGCATTTCATGGTCGACGGCCCGGCCCTGCACGGCGACACCGCACTCGGGCGCACCGTCCACGAGTCGGACGTGGTGTGTTTCGGCCGCGACCTGAAGGTCTCGTACCGAGTGTGGTCCCCGAAGTCCGGATACCCGGGTCATTCCGCATACCGCGACTTCCACACCTATTGCCACGACACGGGGCTCAAGCCCGCGCGGGTCACCGGACGCACCGTCGCATCGGAGGACAAGGCCCCGTACGACCCCGACCTCGCGTCGGCGGCGCTCGATCGGCACGTCGCCGATTTCGTCGACACCGTACGCGGGCGCCTACGTAGCGAATCGACCCGCATCGGGCGCGACGCTCTCGTCGTCGCCGCGTTCGACACCGAACTGTTCGGGCACTGGTGGTACGAGGGGCCGATCTTCCTCGAACGCCTGCTGCGGGCGCTACCCGAGGCGGGAATCGAGGTCGGCACGCTCTCGGACGCACGCGACCGCGGATTCGTCGGCGGACCGGTGGAGCTCGAGGACTCGTCGTGGGGTTCGGGCAAGGACTGGCGCGTGTGGGCCGGCGATCAGGTCGCCGATCTCGTCCAGCTCGACGACGAGGTCGTCGCCACCGCACTCGACACCATCGACAAGTCCCGCGAGGCACTCGGATCGAGTGCACCGATCCTGCGCAACCGGGTGCACGACCAGATTCTGCGCGAAGCACTGATGACCGTCTCGAGCGACTGGGCATTCATGGTCAGCAAGGACACCGCGGCGGGCTATGCACGCGACCGCGCCCACAAGCACGCCCACGCGACACGCGAGATCGCTGCCGCGGTCGCCGCCGGCCGAGACGCAGCAGCGACACAACTCGCCGACGCGTGGAACCGAGCCGACAATCTGTTTCCCGGGCTCGACGCACGGCGTCTTCCCGGACGACACGGAGGCCCCCTGTGACATCGACGATTGCCCCGCGTCTGAAGATCCTTCTGGTGTCCTGGGAGTACCCCCCGGTCGTGGTGGGTGGGCTCGGCAGGCACGTCCATCATCTGGCCACCGAGCTCTCCGCCGCTGGGCACGAGGTGGTGGTGCTGTCGCGGCGCCCCACCGGTACCGACGCATCGACCCACCCGACCAGCACCCACATCACCGAGGGTGTTCTCGTCGTCGCGGTCGCCGAAGACGTGCCGCACTTCGAGTTCGGCACGGATATGCTCGCCTGGACCCTCGCGATGGGACATGCGATGGTTCGCGCCGGCGTCGGGCTCAGCCGCGGCGGAATCGGCGACGGCTGGTACCCCGACGTCGTGCACGCACATGATTGGCTCGTTGCGCATCCGGCGATCGCACTCGCCGAATTCTTCGATGTCCCACTTGTTTCCACTCTCCACGCCACCGAAGCGGGCCGCCACAGCGGATGGCTGTCGGGTCGCATCAACCGGCAGGTGCACTCGGTCGAGTGGTGGCTGGCGAACGAATCGGATGCGCTCATCACGTGTTCGGCATCCATGCGCGACGAAGTCACCGAGCTGTACGGCCCCACGCTGCCCAAGATCTCGGTCATCCGCAACGGCATCGACATCACCACCTGGTCGTACCGAGAACGGCAACCCCGGGCCGTGTCCGCACAACTGCTGTACGTCGGCCGACTCGAGTACGAGAAGGGTGTGCAGGACGCGATCGCGGCGTTGCCGAAGATCCGGCGCTCGCATCCGGGCACCACGCTCGTCGTCGCGGGTGAGGGTACCCAGTTCGAGTGGCTTCGCGAACAGGCCCGCCTGCACAGGGTCGCAAGATCGGTGACCTTCGTGGGCAACCTCGACCACACCGAACTGCTCGGATGGCTGCACGGCGCCGACGCCATCGTCCTGCCGAGCCGCTACGAACCGTTCGGGATCATCGCCCTCGAAGCGGCGGCAGCGGGAATCCCGCTCGTCACATCGACCGCGGGTGGTCTCGGTGAAGCCGTGGTCGACGGAGCGACAGGACTGTCGTTCCAGCCAGGCGATGTCGCAGGGCTGGTGTCTGCGGTACGCGAGACCCTCGACGATCCTGCCGCAGCCCAGGATCGGGCGCGTGCGGCCCGCGAACGACTCACCGACGACTTCGACTGGGGCGTGGTCGCCGAGGAGACCGTCCAGGTCTATGCCGCTGCGAAACGCCGGGTCCGGCACCCGATGGCCCGGCCGGCGATCCCGCAGCGTCCCCTGCCGGACCGCGGCTGAACTACCGGACGTCCTCGTCGATGCACAGATCCTTGCGGTACCTGTCGACCTCGCACGGCACGGCGAGCATCTCCACGAGCTCCGGGTGCGCCGCATCTATGGGGGCGGTGCCAACCGGCCGATAGCCGACCGCGGCGTACCACTGCGCGAGGAACTGCTTCGGCGGCAACTCGACGTCGCGGGGGCGGATGACCTCGAGTTGCATCACGCCGCAGCCCGCCGCTGCACACCGCTGCTCGGCGAAACGCACCAGTCTGCGGCCGATGCCGAGACCGCGGAAGCGAGGCGGGGTGGCGAGCATCCCGAACTCCGCCGTGTGCTCGTCGAGTCGGACCACCCGGATACACCCGACGAGTGTGTCGCCGAGCCATGCCGCGACGATCTCACCGGCGCGGATCATCCCGTCGATCTCGGAGACACTCGTGCGCATCGTTCCGCTCACCCACATGCCGTCCTCCGCGACGGCGTAGACGGAGTTCACGATGTCGGCGACCGCAGCGCACACTTCGGGCCCGTCACCGGCGGCCAATTCGGTGATGCGCACCGCATCGCTCATCGTCCCTGTCATCACACCCCTGCTCGTCGTCCGGGCCTACTTCGACGACACATCCGGCGCAGGCAACAACGGCGGCTGCTTGTCGAACCACGGCCTGGCCTGTTCGAGTTCACCGGCGAGCGAGAGCAGCAGCGCCTCACCGCCGAGCGGTGCAACGAACTGCACTCCCAGCGGCACCCCCTCAGCGGTCCAGTGCAGGGGAACCGAGATCGCCGGGCGTCCCGTGATATTCGCGAGTTGCGTGTAGGGGGTGCGGCCGAGGTTGTCGTCGATCACCTTGTCGATCAACCCGCCCCAGCGCGCGAGTCGCCCCAACCGCGCCGTCATGAGTACCGATCCGAGTGTCCGCATCCACGTGGGTGTGGTCAGCTCACCGACCCGCGCCGGCGGATACGCCAGCGTAGGGGTGAGCAACAAATCGTAGCGCTCGTGGAACGCGGACAGGTCGCGGACGTAGTCGGCCCATCGAGCATGTGCAGCAAGGTAGTCCGGGGCCGATACCGACCGGCCGAGCGCGGCCATGATCCGGGTGTCGAACTCGAAGCCGTCCGATCCACACCCGGTACGCCGGCGAGTATCGTCGACTTCGAGGGCAAGCGATGCGAACCACATCGTCAGAAAGTCGGCAGCGAGACGACGCTCGTCGATTCCGGTGTCGGCCGGTTCGACCCGGTGGCCGAGCTCGTCGAGCAAGACCACCGCACGCTCGACCGCCGCGACGGCTTCGGGGTCGACGCCGGTACCGATCGGAGAGGCGGTTGCGTAGCCGATCCGCAGTCGACGCGGTGGCGTATTTGCCTCCGCGGCATAGGAACTCGAGACACGATCTACCGAATACGGTGCCGCCGGGTACGGACCCGCCATCACGTCGAGCATCGCGGCCGAGTCGCGTACCGTCCGGCTGATCACACCGTTGGAGACCGCGCCATGCAACGGCTCCCCACCGACCGGCCCCGTGGGCACCACACCTCGACCGGGTTTGAGACCGACCAGACCGCAGCATGCCGCCGGGATACGGATGGAGCCACCTCCGTCGTTCGCACCCGCCACCGGAACGACACCGGCGGCCACGGCCGCCGCGGAACCACCCGAAGAACCGCCGGGGGTGAGCGCACGATTCCACGGATTACGGGTTATGCCACCCGATTCCGGCTCGGTGATACCCTTCGCACCGAACTCGGGCGTGTTGGTCTTGCCGAAGATGACGAGACCTGCGTCGACCCAGCGGTCCACCACCACAGCGTTCTGCGCAACCGGAAGATCGGCGAGGGCTCGGGAGCCGCTCCCGGTGGGCGTTCCGATCACATCCTGCAGGAGGTCCTTGACCAGGAAGGGCACGCCCGCGAACGGCCCCGTCAGCGGGCCGTCCGCGCGTACCCGGGCCCGATCGTCGAGTCGCTGCACGACCGTGTTCAAGATCGGGTCGACGGCGTCCAGGCGCGCGAGCGCCGTGTCGAGCAACTCGACCGGCGATACTTCGCCCCGGGCCACGAGTCCCGCGAGCCCCACCGCGTCGTAGCGGCGATACTCGGCATACTCCACCGTCGTGTCCTTCCAGAGGCCCGTCAGGGTGCAGTGTTCGCGTCGACGGGCGGGTCGCCCGCCTTCTTGCGTGCGATGTCCTCGAGTGCCGCGACATAGGCCGCGCGGTCGGCCGCGCCTGCCTCCCAGGCGTCCTTGCGATTCTTCACGACCCGGGCAGGGGACCCGACGGCGATGCCGTAGTCGGGGACATCGCCCTTGACGACAGCGTGGGCACCGAGCACGCACCCTCGACCGACCCGGGTACCGCGCAGCACAGAGACCTTCGCCGCGATCCAGGTGTCGGGGCCGATCCGGACGGGGCTCTTCACGATGCCCTGGTCCTTGATCGGGTAGGTGATGTCCTCGGTGCGATGGTCGAAGTCGCAGATGTAACACCAGTCGGCGACCAGAGTCGACGCGCCGATCTCGATATCGAGGTAGGTGTTCACCACATTGTCCTTGCCGAATACGACCTTGTCGCCGATGCGCAGGGATCCTTCGTGGCACCGGATGGCGTTGCCGTCGCCGATGTGGACCCATTTACCGATCTCGAGTCGCGCCAGTTCCGGTGTCGCGTGGATCTCCACATTCTTGCCCAGGAACACCATCCCGCGCAGCACGACGTGTGGATTCGCAAGCTTGAACTTCGCCAGCCGGTAGTACCGTACGAGGTACCACGGGGTGTACGCCTTGTTCGACATCACCCACCGCAGCGAGGACGGTGTCAGAAATCGGGCCTGGTCCGGATCGCGACGCCGCGAACCACGCCACCTGGTGCTCAACGGTGCACCCCACATGCTCGTCATGGCACGCAAGCCTACGGTGTCAGAACACACAGCCTACGGTCTGCCTCGCCCGGAGCGTGAAACACCCGGCCCGATACGCTGGCGACTCGAATCCGAAAGTCGTGAAGGAGTTGAGCGATGCGGGGTGCCCGGCGGGCTGCGGTGCTGACGGCAACGGCAGCACTTGCGTTGAGCGGGTGCGGTGGCGGTAGCGGCGATACCGATGGACCGTACTCGGCGGGCGCATGGCCCGGACGCCATTCGGATGCGCGCAACAGCAACACGACCGTCAGCGAGGGTCTCGACGATGTCACGTCGTCGTGGACGCGGGCGACCGGCAGCGCTGTCGGGTCACCGCCAACGGTGGCACCGAACGGCCAGATCACCATCACCTCGGCCACGGACGCCGGCTGCAACATCTTCTCGTACCAGATGGACAACGGGCGCAAGCGCTGGTGCACTCGTCTCGGTCCCGGGGTTGCGGACATCAGCCCGGTGGCCGACAACGTCGCCAACGTCTACGTCGGCGAGGCCGGTGGTCTGTTCTCGTTCAACGAGCACGGTCAGCGCCGCTGGCGGATCCCGGTGAGCGGCACTCCCCGCACGGCACAGTTCGCCGGCGACGGAAGCCTCGTCGTGGTCACACATTTCGGCCAGGTCAACATCGTCGATCCGCAGACCGGGATGCTCCGTGCGCCCCTGTTCGATCTGGTTCCGATCCCCACGATCGCCGACGGCACCGACATCCCCCGCCTGGACCCCGACCACGGACTGGTCGGTTGTTTCGGCGGCTCCCCCGACTGCCCCGTCGCCACCACCCCCGCCATCGACCAGGACACCGGCCGGATCTTCACGACGGTGTGGCGTTCCGGCGCCGACCGCGCGGCACTGGTCGCCTTGCGGTACCCGGGCGGCGACAACCCCGTGGTCACCGAGGAGTGGTCGAACGTCGATCTTCCGGGCGGCGCGACCACAAGTCCCGTGCTCTCGTCCGACGCCACGACCGTGTACATCCACGACGGCGAGGGCGCGTTGTGGGCCGTCGACGCCGAGACCGGACGGCCCCGCTGGAGTCACGACCTCGGATACACCCCCGCGACCGGCCCTGCCGTCACCGAGGACGGGCTGCTCGTCGTGTCGGCCGGTGGCCCATCGGGCGCGCTGTTCGCACTGCGCGACACGGGCGACGGCGTCGAGTCCGCATGGGAGCGCGATGATGTCCGGCAGGCCGGTGTCCCGGCGCTGACGGCGAACGGTCGCGGCTACACGGTTGTCCAGGACGACAGCGGCCTCACAGCGCTGGTGTTCGATGTAGCCGACGGACGGACCCTCGACGAAGAGACACTTCCCGAGACGACCGGATTCTCGGTGGGAACGGCGGTCGGGCCCGACGGCCAGCTGATCGCCACCACCGTCCGGGGAGAGATCCACGTGCTGGACGGACCCGAGGACTGAGCACGCCTGTCAGCGGCTCGCTTCACACACGAACGCCACAGGTGTGCGGCCGACGCGGGTGAGCACCACGCTCAGCGCGCGGTTGCCGCGCAGCTTCAATCGGGGACGTAGCTGCGCGGGGTCGACGTCGACCCCGCGCACGAGGATCTCCGCCGAACCGCACTCGAGGCGGGTCAGAATCTGCCGCAGATTCTTCTCCGAGTACTTCAGCTGTTCGAGGATCCGGAAGCCGCGCACGCCGTCGGGAAGTGCGTCGCCGGTGAGATAGGCGATGCGCGGGTCGAGTTGCCACAGTCCGTGTGCGGCCGCATAGTGCCGGACAAGGCCCGCGCGTACGATCGCGCCGTCCGGGTCGATGATCCACTCCCCCGGCGCCTGCTCCGGGATGTCGTCGTCCATCGCGTCGGTGACCTCGACGGCCGTCCCACCCGACCTCAGGACTGTGGCGCGACGGCGGATCCCTGGTTCGCTCAGGCCGGGTGAATAGAGACAGGCCTCCCGTACACCCGAGTCGAGCGAGACGATCTCGACCTCGCCGTCCCAGCCGAGCTTGTCGAAGTCGAGGCCCGGAGCGCACTTCACAGCCAGATCGCGGCCGGAGTAGACGGCGAGGAGGTCGGGCAGCGGCGGCTGCAGTGCGGCCGGATCGTGAGTGCGCCGGCCGCCGGAGCGTCGCGCCGGATCGGCGATCACGGTGGTTCCGCGTGTCACCGGCCGCAATGCGTCGGCTCGCACCACGTGGGCGGCGGGAACGTTGTGGACCGCCATCGCGAGGCGCACCTCGTCGAGGTCGCTTCCCACCACGGTGGTGGCCACACCGACCAATGCGGCCAGTTCGGCGCCCACCGAACAGGTCACGTCGTGGACCTGCCGACCCGCGAGCCGGTGCGCCCGATGAGCGGCGACGGGGGAGGGAGTCGCCTGCTGCACCGCGTCGTCGGTCAGCAACCATCCTCCGGCGCCCTCGAGCTTGGCTGCGGCCTTGCGACGCGCCCGCACAGTCTCGACGAGCGATGCCGCACGGTCACCGAAACGCGTACGCGCCCAACCGATATCGGAGAGGTGCGTACGCGTCGACAGTTCGCGGCCGTCGACAGCGGACAAGGCCGCGACGCCCGGATCCGACGCAAGATACCCCACGTCGGCGAGCGTGAACTCGTAGCCCAACTACTTGCCGGGCTTCACGCCGGTGATCATCACGTTGTAGAAGAAGCTGCGCGGCACGACGTGCTTGAGCACGTTCTCGTCGACCCAGCTCAGCGTCTTCCAGCCACCGAACGCGAACCTCGCCCAGTTCCAGCCCAGCTTCTCCTCGGGCACCGCGGCCTCGAACGTACGGACCGGCCACCCGAGCAACGCAGCGGCGAACTCTTCGCTCGACGCCTTGACCTCGACTGCGCCCGCCGACGCGGCGAGCTTCTCGAGGTCTGCGGGATCGAAGGTGTGCAGGTCGACGACCGCTTCGAGCGCCGCAGCGCGTGAGGACTCGTCGAGTTCGGTCTGCGGGCGACGCCAGTCGCTCAGGAACGGCAGCTTGGTGACGGTGGTGGTCGCCTCCCACGTGGCGCGACCGAGCCAGCGCGCGTAGAAGTTGCCGACGGTGCTCGGCTCACCCGCGAAGACGAAACGCCCGCCCGGCTTGAGCACGCGCAGCACCTCCCGCAGCGACTGCTCGACGTCGGGAATGTGGTGCAGCACCGCGTGCCCGACGACGAGGTCGAAGGTGTCGTCCTCGTACGGGATGGTTTCGGCGTCGGCCACCCGGCCGTCGACATCGAGGCCGAGGTGCTCCGCGTTGCGCAGTGCAACCTTGACCATGCCGGGCGACAGATCGGTGACCGACCCACTCGACGCGACCCCACCCTGCATCAGGTTCAGCAGGAAAAATCCCGTGCCACACCCGAGTTCGAGGGCGCGCTCGTACGGCAGCTGCTGCTCACCGGCGGCGAGGTCGAAGCGACCGCGCGCGTAGTCGATACAGCGTTCGTCGTAGGAGATCGACCACTTCTCGTCGTAGGTCTCGGCTTCCCAGTCGTGGTAGAGCACCTGGGCGAGCTTGGAGTCCTCGAGAGCAGCCGCAACCTGTTCGGCGGTGGCGTGCGGGTTCGGCGCGGGGTCGGTCCCGTCGGTCCTGCTTGCAGTCATGACGCAGATCCTACCCGGCAGTAAGCACTCGACAAGTGTCCCGTCCCGACGACTATTTTCCCAGGAATTCGGCCTTGCCCGGCCCGTTCTCGATGAACGACTGCATGCCGATCGTACGGTCCTCGGTGGCGAACAACCCGGCGAACACATGTTGCTCGATCTTCAGGCCGGTGTCGAGATCGGTATCGAGTCCCTGGTCGATCGCGGCCTTCGCTGCTGCGAGCGCACGGCTCGCGCCCGTGGCGAACTGCGAGGCCCACGTGCGTGCGGCGTCGTACACGGCGTCGGGGGCGACCACCTCGTCGACGAGCCCGATCGCAAGGGCTTCGTCGGCGCCGACGAAGCGACCGGTGAAGACGATGTCCTTGGCCTTCGAAGGCCCGACGAGACGTGCCAGACGCTGGGTTCCGCCGCCGCCAGGGATGATTCCGAGCAGCACTTCGGGGGTACCGACCTTGACGTTGTCGCCTGCGATACGGCGATCGGCGCCGAGTGCAAGCTCGAGGCCACCACCGAGTGCATACCCGGTGAGCGCTGCGACCGTCGGCTTCGGGATATCGGCAACCGAACCGAGGGCAGACTGCAGGTCATCGACGATCTTGCTCATCTGCACGAAGTTCAGGTCGGCCATCTCCTTGATGTCGGCGCCGGCGGCGAAGACCTTCTCACCGCCGTACACGATCACAGCCTTGACGTCGTCGCGCACGGTGGCTTCACGCGCGGCGTCCCGGATCTCCTCCTGGACCTGCCGGTTGAGGGCATTCATCGGAGGACGGTCCAGCCGGATCGTGCCGATGCCGTCGGAAACCTCGAGTGTCACGAATTCAGCCATGGCCTCAGCCTAGAGGTCCCCGGGTGCGCCGTCTCGACAAGGCCGAGGCAGTCTCGGCGAGCCGGGTCAGATGTCGTCGCGATTCGCCCAGGGGTGCGGGCCGCCGCCCTCGTAGTAGCCCTCGTCGCCGTCGAACGCGATATGGATCCCGGTGTCGGTCCTGCTCATGATGGGCGCGATGGTGGGGATCTCCGGTTCGCCCGCCAGGATCTCGGCGACCGTCGCGTATTTCGACAGATCGGTGAGCTGAGCCCACGTGGGAGGAAGCAGCACCGACCGACCGGACTTCCAGTGCGCGAGGGCTTCCGCCGGGGTCTGCCAGAGCACCTGTTCGGCCTCGCTGGTCGCGCCGTCCGCGTTCTGCCCTTCCGGGGCGGCAGCCACGAAGAAGTGCGTGTCGTAGCGTCGCCGCTCCCCGAGCGGAGTGATCCACCGCGCCCACGGGCGCAACAGGTCAGCGCGCAGAACGAGTCCTTCACGGGTGAGGAAATCGCTGAACGACAGCTCACGGCCCTCGAGTTGCCGACGCGCCTGCGCGTGCGGTGCGGTGTCGGCGAGCACCGAATCGGGGTCTCGGCCCGCGAGCAGGACACCGCACTCTTCGAATGTCTCGCGCACCGCGGCCAGCACAAGTGCCTGCGCCCGCGCCGGCGTGACATCGAAGCGCTTCGCCCACCACTCGACGTCCCGCCCGGTCCACCGCAGCGATGCTTCGCTGTCGCTGCGGTCGACCCCGCCGCCCGGGAACACGGTCATGCCACCCGCGAAGTCCATCCCCACGACACGTCGGAGGAGGAAGACTTCGATCCCCCGCACCGAGTCCCGGACGAGCATGACAGTGGAGGCATCCTTGACCGGCACGGACGCGGGATCGAAGGCACTTGCCGAGCGTTCGTCAACCATGCTCCGAGCGTAGTTGACCAGGCCGGCCCGAACCGTCCGGGTCTCACCCGCGGCGGTGCCGCCCCGGCTCACTCGTGCGGCGGGCGAAGAAGCGGTCGTCGACCTTGTCCAGAGTGATCGACTGACTGAATGCCGCGCTGAGGTTCTCCGCCGTGATCACATCCTCGATCAGTCCCTGCGCGACGACCCCGCCCTCTTTGAGGAGCATCGCGTGGGTGAATCCCGGCGGGATCTCTTCGACGTGGTGGGTGATCAGGACCGTCGCCGGAGCATCAGGGTCGGCGGCGAGTGTCGCGAGTCGTGCCACCAGCTCTTCACGCCCACCGAGGTCCAGGCCCGCGGCCGGTTCGTCGAGGAGCAGCAACTCGGGGTCGGTCATGAGGGCGCGGGCGATCAGCACCCGCTTGCGCTCCCCTTCGGAGAGCGTTCCGTAGGTGCGCTCGGCCAGGTGCTCGGCGCCGAGACCTTCGAGCATCTCCACCGCGCGGGCGTTGTCGACGGCGTCGTATTGCTCCCGCCACCGGCCGAGCACGCCGTACCCGGCGGAGATCACCAGATCGACGACCTTCTCGTCTCGGGGGACGCGGTTGGCGAGCGCGGACGATGACAGTCCGATGCGAGGTCGTAGCTCGGACAGGTCTGTGCGGCCGAAAGTCTCGGCCAGCACATGCGCGGTGCCGGACGTCGGGAAGTCCTCGGCAGCCGCGACACGCAGCAACGATGTCTTACCCGCGCCGTTCGGACCGAGCACCACCCAACGCTCGTCGAGTTCCACCTTCCAGGTCACGGGCCCGACGAGGACATTTCCGCCTCGCCGCACCACAACGTCTTCGAATTCGATGAGCAGATCGGGATCAGGTTGTGCCACGCCGTCCATCTTCGCTCACGCCCGGACTCGGGACACGGCAGGATCTCTTTCGTGTCGTCATCCACTCGTGTACACACCACCGACCACGCGGCCGAGCCCGATCGGTCGCCGTTCCCTCTCGGTGCCACGCCTACTTCGTCCGGTACCCGGTTCGCTGTCCACGCTCCGCAGTGCGATCGCCTGCAGGTGTGCCTGATCGACGAGGACGGTCATGAACACCGCGTCGACCTGCCCGACCGCACATTCGGTATCTGGCACGGCACCGTCCCCGAGATCGGTCCCGGTCGGCGATACGGATATCGCGCGCACGGCCCGTGGCGTCCCCGCGACGGTCTGCGCACCAATCCGCACAAGATCCTGCTCGATCCATGGGGACGTCAGGTGACGGGAACCGATCTTCACAACGACCCTGCCGACGCCGTCCGGCTCCTCGCGTACGACGATGATCCCTTCGGTTCCATATCCACGGTGGATTCGCTCGGGTACACGCCTCTGTCCGTCGTCACTCCCGGACTCCCGTTCGACGCGGCACAGCATCGGAAACCGCGCACGCCCTGGGAGAACACCGTCATCTACGAACTGCATGTCGGTTCGTTCACGGCCGCACACCCCGGCGTGCCGACTGTGCTTCGGGGTACCTATCTCGGACTGGCCCACCCGGCGGTGGTCGGCCACCTCGTGCACCTCGGTGTCACCGCGGTGGAACTCCTTCCGGTACATGCGTTCGTGACCGAACCTCCGGTGCTATCGCGGGGAATGCGCAACCACTGGGGGTACTCGACCGCGTCGTTCTTCGCGCCGCACCCCGGCTATGCCGCGACACCCGGCAACGAGATCGCAGAGTTCCGCACGATGGTCGCGGCACTCCACGACGCGGGGATCGAGGTGATCCTCGACGTCGTGTTCAACCACACGTGTGAGTGGTCGGTCGCGGGACCGAGCCTGTCGTGGCGAGGGCTCGACGCTCCCGGTTACTACCTTCTGGACGACAACGGCCACGACATCGACCTGACCGGGTGCGGCAACACCGTCGACAGCACCTCACCGATCGCGGTACGGATGGTGTGCGACAGCTTGCGTTACTGGACGACACAGATGGGTGTCGACGGGTTC
Organism: Rhodococcus sp. NPDC060090; assembly: GCF_042729855.1. NCBI lineage: Bacteria > Bacillati > Actinomycetota > Actinomycetes > Mycobacteriales > Nocardiaceae > Rhodococcus > Rhodococcus sp. NPDC060090. The sequence goes on from NZ_JBHWXB010000006.1 coordinate 215,846, forward strand.
CGGTTCGACCTCGCCAGCGCCCTCGGTCGCCCCGGCGGCGGCGCCTTCGATGCGCGCGCCGCGCTGTTCACCGCCATCACCACCGACCCTGTGCTCACCGACTGCAAACTCATCGCCGAACCGTGGGACGCGACGGCACAGGGCTACCAACTCGGCAGGTTCGGCGTGCAGTGGTCGGAATGGAACGACCGCTACCGTGACGCCACGCGACGCTTCTGGGCGCGCAACTCCGGGGTGCGTGAGATCGCGTCGCGCCTGACCGGGTCGGAGGACCTGTATCGGCGCCACGAACGCCAACCGTGGATGTCCATCAACTACGTCACCGCGCACGATGGGTTCACCGTCGTCGACGCCGTCTCGTTCTCACACAAACACAACGAGGCGAACGGTGAGGAGGGCCGGGACGGGTCCGACCACAACGAGTCGGTGAACCATGGCGTCGAGGGGGCGACCGACGACCCCGCCATCATCGCTGCGCGCGCCCGCCACGTCCGCGCCCTGCTTGCCACGCTATTGCTCTCGACCGGCACTCCGATGCTGCTCGCCGGCGACGAGTTCGGACATTCCCAGGGCGGCAACAACAACGCGTATTGCGTTCCCGCCGGGACGCCGGTGTCCGAGGCGTGGCCCCTCGACTGGGAGCATGCCGACCAGCAGCACATCGAGTTCGTCCGTTCCCTCTTGGAACTGCGGCGGAGGGTACCGGTACTCCGGCAACGCCGATTCTTCGAAGGCAGGGCCCGCACCGTCGGCTATCCCGATCTGGTGTGGTTCGGAAGCGACGGCATCGAACTGCAGGATGCGGACTGGCACGACGACGACCGCCACACACTGCAGGCGTGGCTGGACGGATCGGAACTGGGCACGGTGACGCAGGCGGGAATTCCGTTACTCGACAGCAGTGGACTGTTCGTCCTGCACGCCGGTGACGCGACGGCTGTGACATTGGCGAGCCCCGAGTGGTATCACGGCGACATCCGGTGCGTGTTCGATTCTTCCGCTCGGGGCGGTCGGCCGGTCGATTCCGCGGTCTACCGCGTGGGCTCGTCGTTCTCGCTGACCGGCCCGACCGTGTTGGTTTTCCGGACCGCGAACTGAGAACCGCGGTTGCGAGACCACGGTGTCAGGACGCTGTTGCGATCACGGTCACCGAGCCGGGCTCGACCTCGGTGAATCCGGCGTCGCGCACCGGAACTGCGGTGCCGTCTCCGACTCGCGCGAGGAGTCCGCTCCACCGGTCCCGGCCTGCGTCCCGGACCGCACACCGAAAACCTGTCGCCGCCCACGCCCGCGCCGAGTCGGCGTCGAGCGCGCCCGCCAGCAGCATCGAGGCGTGGCCGACCTGCGCGGCGGCCTTTCCGACGGTCATCCCGAGTGCCGCATTCACCCACAGGACCGGCACACCGTCCGGAATCTCGCGCGGGTCGTCGTCCGGAAGGTCCGTGCCGCCGATCTGCAGCCGCGCGATACGCGGATCGAGTCCGCCGACAGGGCCCGGGACGAACGCACGGGCCTGCGCGCCACCACGGTCGACCGTCACGCCGTCGATGTCCTGCGCGGCACGCCAGTGTGCCCCGCGGGCACGACGGCTCACCTTGCGGATCCGGGCGTCGTTCCACGAGAGGAACGCGTCCCGCCACACTCCGGGTTGGCCGTCCTCCCCCTTGCCGACCCGGGGGTCCAGGCACAGTGCCACCGTCGCGACGGCTGCCGCCTCGAGCAACGCACTGCGGGCGGGAGGCTCACCCTTGGGGATGTGCAGGACGAGGGGCATCGCGAGCACCGCGGACGGATCCTCCGGGTCTTCGCGGTGTCCGTATCCACGGGCGAGCACGCCGTGCCGGGATTCGAATCCCGGATCGGCGAAGACCGGATGCGACTCAGGCACCGTGCTCGAGCGGCACACGCCGGAGTGTTCCGTCTCCGCGGTCGGCGGCTTCGATTTCCTCGCGCGTCACACCGAGTACGAACAGCACGGCATCGAGGTAGGGATACGACAGCGCGGTGTCGGCGACCTCGCGCAATGCGGGCTTCGCGTTGAAAGCGATGCCGAGGCCGGCTGCGCTGAGCATGTCGATGTCGTTGGCTCCGTCGCCCACCGCCACCGTCTGCTCGATGGGCACGCCTGCGTCGTCGGCGAATTCGCGGAGAGCGCGTGCCTTCGCGGCGCGGTCCACGACATCTCCGATGACCTTGCCGGTGAGCTTGCCGTCGATGATCTCGAGGGTGTTGGCGCGCACGAAGTCGAGTTCGAGATCGTGCGCAAGACCCTCGATGACCTGACGGAATCCGCCCGAGACGACGCCGCAGCGGAATCCGAGACGACGCAACGTCCGGATCGTGGTGCGGGCGCCCGGTGTCAGTTCGATCTGGTCGGCGACCTCGTCGATCACGCTGGCGGGCAAACCTTCGAGGGTCGCCACCCGCTGCTCGAGCGATTCGGTGAAATCGAGTTCCCCGCGCATCGCTGCTTCAGTGACGGCGCGGACCTTGTCTTCGACACCGGCATGTGCGGCGAGCATCTCGATGACCTCGCCCTGAACGAGGGTCGAGTCGACGTCGAACACGATCAGGCGCTTCGAGCGGCGCGCGAGGCCACCGCGTTCCACGGCGATGTCGATGTCGAGTCCCGACGCAAGTTCAGCGAGGGCCTTGCGTAGTGCCGCGTCGGCCTCGGTGCTCTGGTCGGTGGCGGTGACCATCAACTCGAGTCCGGTGAGGGGGTAGTCGGCGATGCCGCGGATCGAGTCGATGTTGGCACCGAGCGACGCGAGGGTGCGGCCGACGGAGCGCATGGCGCGGGCGCTGACGGGGCTGCCGAGCACAACGACTGCGTGGGTGGAGACCGCGCGGCCGTTCTCGGGGCGGGCACCGACCTCGACGTCGGCGTACATGCCGATGGTTGCCATCGCGGCCTCGACTTCGTCCTGCATGGCTTCCGGGTCGCCGGGGCACACCACCACGACGCCGAGGGTGAGCCTGTTCTTGATGACGACCTGTTCGACGTCGAGCAGGTCGACGTCGTGGCGGCTCAACGCGGCGAACAGCACCGAGGTCACACCGGGGTGATCCGGGCCGGTCACCGTCACAAGCACCGTGGTCTCAGACGCCACTACGTCTCCGATCTTCGTCAGTCGAATCGTGCACGGTCGAGGCACGTGCGTATCCATTGTTGCAGTCGCGCGTGCCCCTGACGTGCGGGGGTCGCGCCGGGAACCGGGTTCGGAACCCGACCGACGAAGGCCCCACCCGTGGTCACGAGTGGGGCCTTCGTCAGTGCTTCAGTGGCGCGGGCGTCTAGCCTTCACCGGCGCGCGGGTGGTCGCCGGGAGTACGGTCTGCACCCTCGAGCACGTTCACGTTGTGCTTGTGGCTGCCCGGTCCGACATGCGCCTCGGCGCGCATCCGCTCCACCATGTGCGGGTAGTGCAGCTCGAATGCGGGCCGCTCCGACCGGATTCGCGGCAGCTCCGTGAAGTTGTGACGCGGCGGCGGGCACGTGGTGGCCCACTCGAGCGAGTTGCCGTAACCCCACGGATCGTCCACCGTGACGACCTGACCGTAGCGGTAGCTCTTGAAGACGTTCCACATGAACGGCAGTGTCGAGGCGCCGAGGATGAAGGCACCGATCGTCGACACGATGTTCAGGTAGGTGAACCCGTCGGTCGGAAGGTAGTCCGCGTAGCGACGCGGCATGCCCTCGTTACCGAGCCAGTGCTGCACCAAGAACGTCAGGTGGAAGCCGACGAACGTCAGCCAGAAGTGCCATTTGCCGAGACGCTCGTCCATCATCCGGCCCGTCATCTTCGGGAACCAGAAGTAGATGCCGGCGTAAGTGGCGAACACGACGGTGCCGAACACGACGTAGTGGAAGTGCGCGACGACGAAGTAGGTGTCGTGAAGGTGGAAGTCCAGCGGCGGGCTCGCGAGGATGACGCCGGACAGACCGCCGAAGAGGAAGGTGATCAGGAAGCCGACCGAGAACAGCATCGGCGTCTCGAACGTGATCTGGCCTCGCCACATGGTGCCGATCCAGTTGAAGAACTTCACGCCCGTCGGCACCGCGATCAGGAACGTCATGAACGAGAAGTACGGAAGCAGCACAGCGCCGGTGGCGTACATGTGGTGCGCCCACACCGCAATCGACAGGGCCGCGATGGCGATCGTCGCGTAGACGAGGCCGGTGTAGCCGAAAATCGGCTTACGGCTGAAGACCGGGAAGATCTCCGACACGATGCCGAAGAACGGCAATGCGATGACGTAGACCTCAGGGTGGCCGAAGAACCAGAACAAGTGCTGCCACAAGAGCACACCACCGGTGGCCGGGTCGTAGATGTGTCCACCGAGGTGGCGATCGACGAACAGACCGAAGAACGCGGCGGTCAGCAGCGGGAAGACCAGCAGGATCAGGATGCTGGTGATCAGGATGTTCCAGGTGAAGATCGGCATCCGGAACATCGTCATGCCGGGGGCACGCAGGCAGACGACGGTGGTGATGAAGTTGACGCCACCGAGGATGGTGCCCAGACCCATGACGCCGAGGCCCAGGATCCAGAAGTCTGCGCCGACGCCCGGGGAGTGCAGCTCACTGGTGAGCGGCGTGTATGCCGTCCAGCCGAAGTCGGCAGCACCGCCGGGGGTGACGAAACCGAGCATCACGATCGTCGCGCCGAACAGGTACAGCCAGTAGCTGAACGCGTTCAGTCGCGGGAACGCCACGTCGGGTGCGCCGATCTGCAGCGGCAGGATGTAGTTCGCGAATGCGAACACGACCGGGGTCGCGTACATCAGCAGCATGATGGTGCCGTGCATGGTGAACAGCTGGTTGAACTGCTCGTTCGACAGGAACTGCAGGCCCGGGACTGCGAGTTCGGTGCGCATCAGCAGGGCCATCAGGCCACCGATGAGGAAGAACGAGACCGAGGTGATCAAGTACATGATCCCCAGATCCTTCGGATCTGTGGTCGTGATCATCTTGTAGATGAACGAACCCTTGGGTCCCTGCCGCGGCGGGTATGGCCTTGCTGCAGCTATCTCTGGGACTGGCTGGGGCGCTACGGCAGTCACTAATCCTCCTGAATGCGCGCTCGACTCGGGCTGGAGGCGAACGGTCTCTCTGGCTTGCGCTCATCGAATCGTAGACCGTGCGCCCACCACTCGTTAACCGGGTCCTACTCGCTGTCGTACTCGGGCGTCACACTACCGCCGAACCGGCAATCCGCGCATGAGCGCATCACCCCCTCCGCACGTCACCGAACCACGAGTGACACACATCACTGCGCACCGGATCCACCGCGCAGCGGCCCCGTTTCCACTCGGCCCGCTGTGGCAGGATCGCCGGAGCCGATCTGCACAGGCGATAGCATGATTCGTCCCCTCTACAGGAAGTGGTGGAATTGCCCGCGCACCGTGTCCGCATTGCCGCTCTCGCTGCCGCCACGGCCGCCCTCACTCTCGCCGGCTGCTCTGCGCCTACCGACGACCCTGCCTCCGAGATCGTGCGCACCACCACCCGCATCGCCGGAGCAGCGGTGGTCGGCATCGAACGCGACACGACAACGGCGTGCGCCCTGCCGAGTGCCACCGACCCCGGTCTGCCCGCCGGCGGCACGCACGGTGTCATCCATACGGCCGGCGTGTCCGAGGTCCCGAACGATCCGCAGCGGATCGTCGTCCTCGACATCGCCTCGCTCGACGCCGTGTGCGCACTGGGACTGTGGGAACGTGTCGTCGGCGTCGGCATCGCCCCGGACGAACGCCCCGAATACCTCGGCACCGGTGTCACGGAGATCCCCGCGATCGGACCCCCCGGTTCCCCCGACCTCGCTGCGGTCGAGCAGGGCCGACCGGACCTCATCGTCGGCGCGTCGGCGGACGCCGACCTCTACGAGTCGTTGTCGTCCGTCGCGCCGACCGTGGTGGTCGGGGACGACCAGGTGTTCTGGCGGCAGCAGTTCGAACGTGTCGGTGAGTCCCTGGGTCGGTCCGAGGCGGCGCGCCGGGTGCTCGAGGAGTACTCCGTCGCGGCGAGTGAACTCGGACGCGAGCTCTCCTCGTCCCAGACACAGGCGTCACTCGTACGGTTCACCGGTGACGGACCCACGATCGACGGTACCGCCTCGTTCGCCGGTCAAGTCCTCGCCGACGTCGGGGCCGAACGTCCTGCCCCGCAGAGGTTCGGAGTCGAGGACGGCCGTTCGTACCGGCCGCTCGACATCGAGGATCCTGCCGCCGCCGACGGAGATGTGATCTTCGTCCGGTTCGCGGGACAGAGCGGCCTCGATCGGGGTACCGAGTACATGAAACGGGACGAGTGGCTCGACCTCGGCGCCGTCACCGACAACCGGTTGTTCTCGGTCTCGGACGAGGTGTGGTCCACACCCGGCCCGGTCGCGGCCCACGCAGCACTGACAGATCTGAGGCACTCACTCAATGGCTATTCGAACTGACATGACTGCAGCTACCCGGCGGGTCGGGATCGCTCTTGCGGGCGCACTCACGTTGGGTACCCTGGCCGTCGCGCCGGCAACTGCCCAGCCCGTGGAGCACGCGAACATCGAGGTGTTCGCCGCCGACGGTGTGACCCCGCTCGGCGACACTCCCGTCCACGAGGGTGACACGGTGGTCGTTCGCGGTACCGGGTTCGACCCCGAGGCCAACCGCACCGGCGGACTGCCGCTGCCGGTGCCGCCCGGTGTTCCGCACGGCACGTTCGTCTCGTTCGGCGGTTTCTCCGAGCATTGGCGACCGTCCGAGGGTGCGCCCACCGAGAGTCGCGCCACGGTGCGTTCCACCAATGCGTGGGTGTTGTCGGAACGTGCACTGAACCAGGTTCCGGATCGGCCGTTCGACCTGCGGCGCACGGTGCGGCAGCAGTGGGTTCCGCTTGCCGACGACGGCTCCTTCACTGCAGCAGTCACCATCGACGCACCGGAGACCGTTCCCGACGACGCCCGGTACGGCATCTACACATTCGGGGCGGCCGATGCGGTCAACGCCGAGCAGGAACTGTCGGTGCCGGTGAACTTCGACCCCTCCCCCGGCCGGAACGCCCCGGTGGCACCACCTCAGGACCTCGTGTGGGGCTTCGCGCCCGGATACAGCGACCTGGTCACGGGAACCGCGCAGGGCTCGGTCGTCGGCAGCGACGGCGCCTCGGTCCGCGACGACGGGACGATGACCTTCGAGCTCTCCGACGCACGGATCGATCCGGACACCGGCCTCGGTCGCATCGAATACCACGGCACGGTCGTGTCGTTCACGCGCTTCCATCTGCTCGAGATCGCACTCGCGAACCCGTGGGTCGAGTTCACCGCCGACGGCACCTATCTCACCGCGGAGTTCTCGACCGGTGACCAGGTGGGCACCGACTCGATGCGCCGTATCACGCTCGCCCGACTCGACACCCCCGCCGACGGTGGACGCACCGAGTGGAGCGACGTGCCTGCCCGGTTCTCCGTCCCACTGCAACCGACGATCCTGCTGCCCTATTCGGGGCAGACCGCCGATCCGGTGTCGTTCCGGTACTGACCTCGGGTAGGGATGGACTCATGCCCATACCGGATTTCGTCTCCAAACTCCGCGCTCACGTCGGACACGACCCGCTGTGGTTGTCGGGGGTGAGCGCGATCGTCCTCGACGACGACGGTCGGGTCCTGCTCACCCGCCGCGCCGACAGCGGCAAGTGGGCGGTGGTGTCGGGCATTCTCGAGCCAGGTGAGGAACCGGCGGTCGCCGCGGTACGCGAGGTGGCCGAGGAGACCGGCGTCGACGCCGAGGTGCTGCGGCTCACGAGCGTCGATGTCACCCAACCGATCACCTATCCCAACGGTGATGTCGCGCAGTACCTGGACGTGTCCTTCGTGATGCGCGCGACCGGGGGTGCGGCCCGGGTCGCCGACGACGAAAATCTCGAGGTGGCGTGGTTCGCACCCGACGACCTACCGATCCCTCTCACTGCCACGTCGGCCCTGCGGCTGGATAAGGCGCTCGCGGCCCGCACGGAAGCGTGGTTCCGCTACCCCTGACCGGTCGGGACGACTGCAACCGATACGGACATGCACCCCGCGCTTCCAGGAAGGGGGTGCATGTCCGTATGTGGAGCTTCTACACGGGAATCAGAAATCCCAGTCGTCGTCTTCGGTGACGACAGCCTTGCCGATCACGTACGAGCTTCCCGATCCCGAGAAGAAGTCGTGGTTCTCGTCGGCGTTGGGTGACAGTGCCGACAGGATCGCCGGATTGACGTCGGTTTCGTCCTTCGGGAACAACGCCTCGTAGCCGAGGTTCATCAGCGCTTTGTTGGCGTTGTAGCGGAGGAACTTCTTGACGTCCTCGGTCAGCCCCGCTTCGTCGTACAGATCCGAGGTGTAATGGGCCTCGTTGTCGTACAACTCGAGCAGTAGGTCGAAAACCCATTCCTTGAGTTCGTCCCGCTTTGCCTGGGAAACCTTCTCGAGGCCCTTCTGGTATTTGTAGCCGATGTAGTAGCCGTGCACGGCCTCGTCGCGGATGATCAAGCGGATGACGTCGGCGGTGTTGGTGAGCTTCGCCCGCGACGACCAGTACATCGGCAGGTAGAAGCCCGAGTAGAACAGGAACGACTCGAGCAGCGTCGAGGCGGCCTTGCGCTTGAGCGGATCGTCGCCCTGGTAGTAGTCCAGAATGATCTGCGCCTTGCGCTGCAGGTTCTCGTTCTCCTCCGACCACCGGAACGCATCGTCGATCTGCCGGGTGGAGCAGAGAGTCGAGAAGATCTGCGAGTAGCTCTTGGCGTGCACCGACTCCATGAACGCAATGTTCGTCAGCACCGCTTCCTCGTGCGGCGTGACCGCGTCGGGGATCAGCGAGACGGCACCGACGGTGCCCTGGATCGTGTCGAGCAGGGTCAGACCGGTGAACACCCGCATGGTGAGCTGCTGCTCGTATTCGGTGAGCGTGCCCCACGACGGGATGTCGTTGGAGACCGGCACCTTCTCGGGCAGCCAGAAGTTACCGGTGAGGCGATCCCACACCTCGGCGTCCTTGTCGTCGGGGACGCGGTTCCAGTTGATCGCCGACACGCGGTCGATCAGTTTGATCCGCGCCCCGTCTGCGGGCGAGTGCGATACAGAGGTCATCGGTTACCTACCTGAATGTCTTCGTGGGACGAGAGCTGCCGGGGACGTGGTGGGTCAGAGCATGCAGGAGACGCAATTCTCCACCTCGGTGCCTTCGAGGGCCATCTGCCGCAGCCGGATGTAGTACAGCGTCTTGATTCCCTTGCGCCACGCGTAGATCTGCGCCTTGTTGACATCGCGAGTACTGACGGTGTCCTTGAAGAACAACGTCAGCGACAGTCCTTGATCGACGTGCTGCGTGGCCGCCGCGTAAGTGTCGATGATCTTCTCGTACCCGATCTCGTACGCGTCCTGGTAGTAGTCCAGGTTGTCGTTGGTCAGGTACGGCGCGGGGTAGTAGACACGGCCGATCTTGCCTTCCTTGCGGATCTCGACCTTCGACGCCACCGGGTGGATGGAACTGGTGGAGTTGTTGATGTACGAGATCGACCCGGTCGGCGGGACGGCCTGCAAGTTCTGGTTGTAAATGCCGTGCTCGCGCACCGAGTCCTTCAGGTCGCGCCAATCGCTCTGAGTGGGGATGGCAACGCCGGCGTCGGAGAACAAGGCGCGCACACGGTCCGTTTCCGGCTCCCACGCCTGCTCGGTGTACTTGTCGAAGAACTCACCCGACGCGTACTTCGACTCCGGGAACCCCTTGAAGTGGGTGCCGCGCTCGATGGCGATCCGGTTCGACGCGCGCAGCGCGTGGAACAGCACCGTATAGAAGTAGATGTTCGTGAAGTCGATGCCTTCGGCCGAGCCGTAGTAGATGTGCTCGCGGGCCAGGTACCCGTGCAGGTTCATCTGCCCGAGGCCGATGGCGTGAGACTCGTTGTTGCCCTTCTCGATCGATGGCACCGACGCGATGCTCGTCTGATCGGAGACCGCGGTCAGGCCGCGGATCGCGACCTCGATGGTCTGGGCGAAGTCCGGCGAATCCATGGCCTTCGCGATGTTGAGCGAGCCCAGGTTGCACGAGATGTCCTTGCCCACATGGCTGTAGGACAGGTCGTCGTTGAACTCCGACGGCGTGGAGACCTGAAGGATCTCGGAGCACAGGTTCGAGTGGGTGATCTTGCCCGCGATGGGATTCGCCCGGTTGACGGTGTCCTCGAACATCACATACGGGTAGCCGGATTCGAACTGCAGTTCTGCGACCGTCTGGAAGAACTCGCGGGCCTTGATCTTCGACTTGTGGATGCGCTTGTCGTCGACCATCTCGTAGTACTTCTCGGTCACGTCGATATCGGCGAACGGCTTCCCGTAGACACGCTCGACGTCGTACGGAGAGAAGAGGTACATGTCCTCGTTCTTCTTCGCCAACTCGAAGGTGATATCGGGGATCACGACGCCGAGGGAAAGCGTCTTGATGCGGATCTTCTCGTCGGCGTTCTCACGCTTGGTGTCGAGGAAGCGGTAGATGTCGGGGTGATGGGCGTGCAGATACACCGCACCGGCACCCTGACGTGCGCCGAGCTGATTGGCGTACGAGAACGAATCCTCGAGCAGCTTCATGATCGGGATGACGCCCGAGGACTGGTTCTCGATCTTCTTGATCGGGGCACCGTGCTCACGAATATTGGTGAGCAGCAGTGCAACTCCACCACCGCGCTTCGACAGCTGCAGTGCCGAGTTGATCGAGCGACCGATCGACTCCATGTTGTCCTCGATGCGCAGCAGGAAGCACGACACGGGCTCGCCGCGCTGCTTCTTGCCGGAGTTGAGAAACGTGGGGGTCGCGGGCTGGAATCGACCGGAGATGATCTCGTCGACGAGGTGCCGGGCAAGGATCTCGTCGCCGTCGGCCAGGGTCAGCGCGACCATGCAGACGCGGTCCTCGAATCGTTCGAGGTAGCGCTTGCCGTCGAACGTCTTGAGGGTGTACGAGGTGTAGTACTTGAACGCACCGAGGAACGTCGGGAATCGGAACTTCTTCGAATATGCCTGCTGGAACAGCGATTTGACGAACTCGCGAGAGTACTTGTCCAGAACCTCCGGCTCGTAGTACTTCTCTTCGACGAGGTAGTCGAGCTTCTCGTCGATGTTGTGGAAGAACACGGTGTTCTGATTGACATGCTGCAGGAAGTACTGGCGCGCGGCGGCCACGTCCTTGTCGAACTGGATCTCGCCGTTCGGGCCGTACAGGTTCAACATCGCGTTGAGTGCGTGGTAGTCGAGCGACTCGTCTGCCGCTGCGCTCGTGGTCCGAGCGGGATCGGTAATGGTCACAGTGCTGCCCCTACATATCGGAAGGTATGAAATCAGCCGCGCTGCCGGCGGGCGCGCGGTCCTGGAGAACTGCGGGTCGAGACCCGCCTGTGCGTTATGCCGTCTGGAGGCTCTGCCCCCAGAATTGCGCGAGACCATCCCGGACACGCTCGACGTCGTCGGCCGTGCCCATCAGTTCGAACCGATACAGATACGGCACCTTGCACTTTCGTGAAACAATGTCGCCCGCGAAACAGAACGATTCACCGAAGTTGGTGTTCCCCGCTGCGATCACACCGCGGATCAGGCTACGGTTGTGCTCGTTGTTCAAGAAGCGGATCACCTGCTTGGGCACGAAATTCGTGTCGCGGCCGGTGACGGTGGTCCCGCCTCCATAGGTGGGCAGGATCAGCACGTACGGATCTCGGACCTCGAACGCGCCCTCACGGTCGTGCAGCGGGATCCGGACGGCCGGAATCCCGAGTTTCTGCACGAACCTGTGGGTGTTCTCGGATGCGCTCGAGAAGTACACCAGAGACGTCCCCCGGGTAGACCCCTGCGAGGTCATCGGTATTCACCAACTTTTCGGTCGATTACGAAGGCCGGCCCGTCGTACGATGCCGTACTGCTACAGCGATCCGAGTGGGATCAGGCTGCGACCGCGAGAGCCTTGATGCGATCGGGACGGAAACCCGACCAGTGATCCTCGCCTGCCACGACGACGGGCGCCTGGAGGTAGCCCAGAGCCATGACGTAGTCGCGGGCTTCGGGATCCTCGGAGATGTCGACGATCGAGTACTCGATTCCGGCCTTGTCGAGGGCCCGATAGGTGGCGTTGCACTGGACGCAGGCAGGCTTGGTGTAGACGGTGATGTTCATGGGGTTCCCCTCTTCAACACGGCCCGTGAGGCCGGACGACTGACTGCTGCGCGATGCTCGAATGCCCATCGAACCCGACCCGATCTCACTTCCCCGAGAGATCCCTGCCGTATGGGCTTCCAACGGTCTAGACACTACACCTTGTGCCCGACGGATACATAGAACCCAGGATGTTGTGACTTACATTCTTGATATTCCCAGGTCGCCTCACTTTCGCGCTGCAGATCGGGCTCTTCTGCGGCGTGTCGGGGGCCGCGTTCCGGGCGCGGTTCCACACAGTGTGACGCGACCCACCGACAAGTCCGGTGGGTCGCGTCACCATCGCAGTCAGGGCAGCGCGCCGGACACGTCCTCCAGCCGCGCCGGCAGATCCCTCACCCGCACCCCCGTCGCATGCCACAGCGCGTTGACGACGGCCGCCGCGCTGCCGACGATGCCGATTTCACCTACACCCCGCGATCCCGTGGGCGTGGCCCGCAGATCCTCCTCGTCGAGCCACCCGGCATCGACATGGCCGATGTCCGCGTGCGTGGGCACGTGGTATTCCGCCAGATCGTGATTCACGACATGCCCGAAGCGGCCGTCTCGAATGCTCTCCTCGAACAGCGCCATGGAGATCCCGAAGCACATCCCCCCGATGAACTGCGAACGGGCGGTGCGTGGATTGATCACCCGCCCCACGGAAAAGATTCCCAGCATTCTGGGCACCCTGATCTCACCGGTATCGGAATCGACCCGGACCTCCGCGAAATGTGCGCCGTACGACTGCGCGCGGAAATGCTCGAGCTCTCGATTCTCCCCGGCAGCCGCAGACACTTCGGCGCCTGCCTCGGGGCCATCGCCGAATCGCTTCCGGAATTCCTCCGCCGCAGCGACGATCGCGGTACCCCACGACGAGGTACCCGACGAACCGCCGGCGACCGTCGCGTTGGGCAGCGCGCTGTCACCGATCTCGACGCGCACGTCGTCGACGCCGCACCCGAGAGCATCCGCGGCGATGAGGGGCAGTGCAGTCCATGCACCTGTCCCGAGGTCTGCGGCACCGATCTGCACAGTGAACCGGCCGGCTCCGTCGTGCCGGATCGTCGCTTCCGAACCGGGGTTCACCATGTGCGGATATGTGGCGGCCGCGACGCCGGTCCCGATCAGCCACCGACCGTGACGTCGGAGCCCCGGCGTGCGATCGTGCGCATCCCAGCCGAACCGTCGTGCACCCTCACGGAGGCATTCGACCAGATTCCGGGACGACCACGGCTTCCCCGACTCCGGGTCCACGTCGGGTTCGTTGCGAATCCGCAACTCGATCGGATCGACTCCGCACGCCTCCGCGAGTTCGTCCATCGCAACTTCTCCGGCATACATACCGGGAGCTTCTCCGGGCGCGCGCATCCAGAACGGCGCCGGCACGTCCAAGGCCACCGCTCGGTGGGTAGACCTCAGGTTCGGTACCCGATACAGGTTCCGGGACGACACCGCGGCCTGCTCGACGAACTCCGAGACGTGCGACGACTGCGTGTACGCCTCGTGGATCAGGCCCGTGATGGTCCCGTCGCGGTCGGCGGCGATGCGTACGTGCGACGCCGTCGGCGCGCGATAGCCGACGTAACCGAACATGTCCTGACGCGAGACCGCAAATTTCACCGCGCGTCCCGGTATCGCCCGGGCAGCCATGGCGGCGAGGACGTCGTGCGCGTGAGGCGCACCCTTGGATCCGAAGCCCCCACCGATGTACGGGCAGATCACGCGGATCTTCGAGGGGTCGAGCCCGAGGACCGGCGCGAGCGCCTCGACCACGCCGTGCGGATGTTGAGTCGAGTCGTAGAGCGTCAACTCGTCGTGTTCCCACAGTGCCACCACGGTGTGCGGCTCGAGTGGGTTGTTGTGCTCCTCGGGAGTCGAATACCACTCGTCCACGAGCACATCAGCAGCGCTGATGGCGGCGTCGACCGCGCCACGCTCGCTGTCGGCCGGGTAGCCGCCATTCGCCTTCTCCGGTGCATACATCGCGGGGTGATCGTGCCGGAAACCGACGTCGTGCGGCTTCGAGTCGTAGTCGATGGTCAGCAGATCGCACGCCTGCCGGGCCACCTCGGGCGTCTCCGCGATCACCGCGGCGACCATCTGCCCTCGATACGCGACATCCGGGCTCTGGAGGACCACATACTCTCCCTCCGCTTCCGCTGTCAGACGCGGAGCATCGAAGGGGGTGAGTACCTCGAGCACACCGGGGACGGCCAGCGCCGCTGCCGTGTCGATGTTCCGAACCCGGCCGCGTGCGATCGTTGCGGTCGCGGGAACGAGATACGCGGGATCCGCGGCGCGATGCTCATACGCATACGGCGCGGTACCGGTCACCTTTCTCGACCCGTCCACCCGTGCGGTGGACGTACCGATCACGCGGCTTTCGTGGCGACTCATACGGACTCCTCTCGAGGAATGCGTTCGGCGAGATCCCGCAGGACCGCGACGACGGTGCGCCGCAACAGCGCCACCTTGAATGCGTTGCCGTCGAGCGGTTGTGCGGCGGCAAGTTCGGCGTCCGCTGCCGCGGCGAACACAGACTCGCTCGGAGGTTGCCCGAGCAGCGCCTCCTCCGCCCGGTGCGCACGCCACGGCCGGTGGGCGACCCCGCCGAATGCGAGTCGGCAACCGCTGATCGCACCGTCGGTCACAGTCAGTTCCGCCGCCACCGACACCAGGGCGAACGCGAACGCGGCGCGATCTCGAACCTTGCGATAGGTCGAGATACTCCCCTGCGGAGCAGGAATGTGTACACCGACGACCAGGTCGTCGCGCGCGAGAGTGGTGTCGAGTTCGGGAGCGTCCCCGGGCAAACGGTACAACTCCTCGAGCGGGACTGTTCGTTCGCCTTCCGGACCGAGAACCACCGCTTCTGCGTCGAGAGCGAGCATGGCGACCGCCATATCGGAGGGGTGGGTCGCGACGCATCCCTCGGACGCACCGAACAGTGCGTGATACCTGGTATAGCCCTCGAGCGCTGAGCACCCACTGCCGGGCTCCCGCTTGTTGCACGGGGTCGATACGTCGCGGAAGTACACACAACGGGTGCGCTGCAAGAGGTTCCCGCCGGTGGTTGCCGAATTCCGCAGTTGCGCGGATGCGCCCGACAGCAACGCACGGGACAGCATCGGATAGCGCCGGCGCACAACCGGGTGTGCGGCAAGGTCACTGTTGCGCACGTTGGCGCCGATCCTGACACCGCCGTCCGCGGCGTCGACGATGTCGTCGAGCGGCAAGTGCGAGATGTCGACCAGCAGGCCCGGTGTCTCGACACCGAGCTTCAGATTGTCGACGAGATTGGTGCCGCCGGCAAGAAATGCCGCGTCGGGATTGTCGTGGACGAGCGCGACCGCAGTTGCCGGATCCGGCGCCCTCTCGTATCGCAACGGTTTCATCGGCCGACCCCTCCGGTCGGAGCAGAGCTGCCGCCGTTTGCGACGGCGGAGATCGCCGCCACGATGTTCGGGTATGCGGCGCAGCGGCACAGATTGCCGCTCATGCGTTCGCGGATCTCGTCACCGTCGAGAGCAACGGCCGAATCGAGATCGTCGGTGACGTAGCTGGGGTCTCCCTGCGCAACCTCGTCGAGCATGCCCACCGCGGAACAGATCTGCCCCGGTGTGCAGTATCCGCACTGGAACGCATCTTCATCGATGAACTGCTGCTGGAGTGGATGCAACTCGCCGTCCGACGACAGTCCGTCGGCGGTGACGATATGCGCCCCGTCGTACGAGACTGCAAGCGCGAGACATGTCACGACACGACGGCCATCGAGCAATACGGTGCACGACCCGCACTGGCCGTGATCACATCCTTTCTTCGGGACAGTGATGTCGAGGCGGTCGCGTAGGGCGTCGAGAACAGTGGTGCGTACATCGACCGTGACCCGGCGTCGAGCACCATCGACGTGGAGCACTATGTCGCGCTCGTATTCGTTCACGACAGAGGTCGACGCGTTTTCCGTTGCCATGGGTGGACCTCCGAACGGTGGGCTGTGCCCTGGGCATTCCCGTTGGCGGGTCGATCCAATCGTCCTCCGGCGGAATCGCCGAAGCCGAGCCACGACATCCACCCTCGAACTTAGGGCATGCTTCCCTAAACGTAGGATCGCTCGATGATGCCGTTTCGGCAGCACTATGCAGGAGGAAGATCTTGTCCACTACATTGCTTCGTCGTCGCCCCCGGGGCGCGCGCCTGATGGCAGCCGTCGGCGCCCTGGCCCTCGGAGTCACCATGACCGCGTGCTCGTCCGACACCGGGTCGAGTGACGACGCGCCGACGACTGCCTCCGAATCCGACGCCTCGAGCGGGGAATGGCCGCGCACCGTGGAGACGGCCGACGGCCCGGTGACCCTCGACTCTCAGCCCGAACGGATCGTGTCGACGAGTGTGACTCTCACCGGCACCCTGCTCGCCCTCGATGCGCCGCTGTACGGCACCGCGGCGCAGCCGCCGAGCACCGTGACCGACGAGGGCGGCCTGTTCACACAGTAGGCCGACGTGGCAGCCGAGCGTGATGTCGAAGTCCTCTACCAGGGCGAGCCGAATCTCGAGGCGATCACCGCCGCGACGCCGGATCTCATCGTCGTCTCGTCCAGTGGTGCCGATTCCACGCTCGATCAGGTCGAACTCCTCTCCCAGATCGCACCGACCCTCGTCTACGACTACTCGGACAAGTCGTGGCAGGACCTGACCACACAGATGGCCGAGGCGGTCGGTGCAGAGGAACGGGCGACCGAACTGCTCGAGGAATTCGACAACAAGGTCGACGATGCGAAGAACGCGATTTCCCCTGTTCTCGCGGAGGACAACACAATGAGCATCCTCACCTACAATTCGCCCGAGGATTCCCGGATCTTCACCGACGAGTCCGCTCAGGGGCGCCTCGCCACCCGGCTGGGCTTCACGGTCGCGGCCGTTCCCGAGAATGCAGGAGCGGCCGCTGCCGGACGCTCGGACATCATCGCCGTGGCAACCGAGAACCTGTCGCTGGCGCTCACCGGGGGAACCACTTTCATCATCAACGCCGTGCCGGAGGACGCCGACCGATTGAAGGCCGACCCGACACTGGCAAACACGAAGTCCGTCCAGGACGACTCGGCCTACGCGCTGGGCTACGACAGCTTCCGCCTCGACTTCTACAGCGCGAACAACGTCGTCGATCGCATCCTCGACGCGCTCGGCTGATCCCGCACATATCCGTGCGTGAACGTCTCCGACATCGCGCACGCGACGGGGCCGGAAACCTCGGCGGTTTCCGGCCCCGTTCGCACGTGGCAGTCGCGATCAGGCGCTGGCGAGAGCTGCCTTCGCATCGGCGAGAGCGGTCACGACAGCAGAGATCTGCGCTGCGGTCTCGGCGTGATCCTTGGCGTGGGCCTCGCCGAACTTGCCGAAGGTCTCTCCGACGGTGAGCGAACCACCCTCGATGACCTTGCCGCCGGCGATACCGGCGGCCTTGGCCGTGTCTTCGAGAGCCCACTTGCCTGCGTTCCGGCTCGGCGACTGGCTGACGACGGCAACCGGCTTGCCCGTCATCGCGCCCACGCCGTACGGGCGGGAGAGCCAGTCGATGGCGTTCTTGAGGACAGCGGAGATGGTGCCGTTGTACTCCGGCGTGACGAGCAGGAACGCGTCGGAGTCTGCGGCTGCGTCCCGCAGTGCCGCAGCGGCGGCCGGAACGGTCTCGCTGTCGAGATCTTCGTTGTAAAACGGGATGTCTGCGAGCCCCTCGTACACGATGACCTCCACTTCGCTGGGCGACACCTCCACTGCGGTCTCCGCGAGCTGACGAGTGATGGCGGCGGAGCGCAGGCTGCCGACGAGGGCGAGAACTCGGGTCTGGGCCATGTTCGAATCCTTGAGGTCTGGGGACGGGAAGTCCGGGTCGAAGCAACTACACGAGCATAAACGGACCGCAGTCCACTTCAATTGCCCGTCCGTTAAAGTGTGACCTTGTGAACACTCCCATCCCTATCGTCGGCGAGAGCGTGGAACGAGGTGATGCCGCGCGCAACCGGCAACGGCTCCTCGACGCCGCGGCGCTCCTCGTCGCCGAGCGCGGACCCGACGCAGTGACCATGGACGCCGTCGCAGCCCGCGCCGGCGTCGGTAAGGGCACGGTGTTCCGCCGGTTCGGCTCACGCGCGGGGCTCATGGCCGCTCTCCTCGATCACAGCGAGTCCGCGTTCCAGCATGCCTGCATGTACGGCCCTCCCCCGCTCGGGCCCGACGCCGAGCCGATCGCGCGGTTGATCGCATTCGGCCGGGCACGCATCGAACTCGTCGAAGTCCAGGGCGAACTGCTCCGCGCAGCGGAGAGCTCCGCCGAGACTCGCCACGGCAACGCTCCCCGGCAGGTCTCGCTCATCCATCTCGAGATACTGCTGCGCGCGACCGGGATGGGCAACCACTCCCGACTGCTCGCCCACTCACTGCTGGCATCGCTCGACCCCGGCCTGATCCTGTACCAGTGGCACGAGCTCGGCTATCCACTGAAACAACTCGCCGACAACTGGGCCGACCTCGCCCATCGTGTCGTCACCGGCCACAGCGCCCCGAATACGGGTTACTCCACGTAACGTGAGCGGATGACTCGTATCCTCGGCGTCCTGGCCCTGTTCTCCGTAGCGGTTGCCGTCTCTGCATGCAGCACCGATGCTTCCGAGGTATCCGACTCCGGATCGGCAGACGATCTCACCGGCCGCACGTTCGTGTCGACGGAGGTGATCGGTCAGGCGATTCCCGGCGGCGGGCCCCTCATCATGGAGTTCCCGGAGCCCGGACACATCGCCGCAACCGCGGGCTGCAACCGCTTCGTCGGGTCGGTCGACCTCACCGACGGCACCCTGAGCGCGCCGAATCTCGCCAGCACGATGATGGCGTGCCCGCCCCCTCTCGACGCCGTCGACGGATGGTTGAGTTCCCTCTTCTCCGGGTCTCCCGAGTGGAGCCTCGACGGCGACGATCTCACGCTCACCGGCGGTGAGACCACAGTCTTTCTGACCGACAAGAAGGTCGTCGACCCCGATCGGCCGATCACCGGAACCGAATGGGCCGTCACAACCGTGCGCACCGCCGACGCGGTCATGTCGTCGGTCGCGCTCGAGAACGCCGCTCCGACCCTGACGGTCGCCGAGGGCGGGCAGGTCTCGGGCAGCACCGGATGCAACCGTTTCACCGGAACCGCCGAGGTGGGCGACGGCACCCTGACGTTCGGTCCGCTGGCGACCACCCGCGCCGCGTGCACCGACCCCGAACTCACCGAGATCGAGAACCACGTCCTCGCGGTCCTCTCAGGTGAGACCACCTATGTCGTCGACGGGACGGAGATGACGCTCACGGCGTCGAACGGGGTCGACGGTCTGGGCTACACGGCACGTTAGCCACCTGGCACGTCAGGCAGTGGAGCCCGTCAGTACCGCCACCCGTCAGTACCGCTCCTCGAGCCACTGAGCGAGTGCTCGTGCCGCAGCGTCGATCTGCTTCGGCCAGTCCATCGCGGTGTCATCGGCGTGGTCGCTCACATACTTGACCAGCCGGATCCCCGCCCCCATGTAGGCGGCGGCGTGGGCGATCGCGAAGCCTTCCATGTCGACGAGGTCGGCGCGCGCGGCCAACGCGTCACGGACCTCGGCCTCGGAGACGAACGTGTCGCCGGTCGCGAGAACGGTGCCGTCGCCGTCACCGATCGCGAGCGTGTCCTGCACCGGATGCCCCAAGCTGCGCAGCACGTTGCTGCTGATGTCGTGATTGATCACCGTCGACGGCACGTACAACCCACCGTGATGATCGT
Organism: Rhodococcus sp. NPDC060090; assembly: GCF_042729855.1. Lineage (NCBI taxonomy): Bacteria > Bacillati > Actinomycetota > Actinomycetes > Mycobacteriales > Nocardiaceae > Rhodococcus > Rhodococcus sp. NPDC060090. The sequence goes on from NZ_JBHWXB010000006.1 coordinate 235,850, forward strand.
GCAATGCACCCGCGGTACCGATGTTGACGACGAGCGGCCGCGCGTCCTCCGGGTGACGTGCGAGCGCCGCAGTGACCGCCACCGCGGCCGTGACCTTCCCGATGCCGGTGATGAGGACGTCGTACCGATCGGGCACATGCGCCGCTTCGGCCTTCGTTGCGGATACGACGAGAATCCCGTTCACATGCATCCTTTCTCGATCCGGTTGGGTCACCGTCACACCACCCGGTGCAGTGCACGACCCGCCTCCCGCACCGTATCGCGGCACGCCGCATACCCGCGACGTGCCCGGTAGAGTTCCCGCATGGAAAATCTTCGCGATCGCATCATCGATGAACTCGGAGTCCGGCCCACTATCGATCCGCGCGCCGAAATCGACACGCGCGTCCGGTTTCTCACCGACTACCTGCGCAGTACACCCGCAAAGGGCTTCGTGCTCGGAATCAGCGGGGGCCAGGACAGCACCCTGGCGGGCCGCCTCGTGCAGCTCGCGGTGGAGGCGCTGCGCGTCGACGGGTACGAGGCCGAGTTCGTCGCCGTCCGCCTCCCCTACGGTGAGCAGGCCGACGAACACGATGCGCGGATCGCGCTCGACTTCATCGCGCCCGACCGCGAGTTCCGCGTCAACGTCAAGCCCGGTGCCGACGCAACCGCCGCCGAAGCCGCCCAGGGCATCGGCGAACTCCTCGGCGGCGACGCCACGCTCCGCGATTTCGTGCGCGGCAACATCAAAGCCCGCGAACGGATGGTTCTGCAGTACGCCATCGCCGGCCAGCTCGGTCACCTGGTGGTCGGCACCGACCACGCGGCGGAGGCCGTCACCGGCTTCTTCACCAAATTCGGGGACGGCGGTGTCGACATCACCCCGCTCACCGGCCTGACGAAGCGGCAGGGCGCGGCGCTCCTCCGTGAGCTCGGGGCACCGGAGAGCACCTGGAAGAAGGTCCCGACGGCGGATCTCGAAGACGACCGGCCCGCCCTGCCCGACGAAGTCGCACTCGGCATGACCTACTCCGAGATCGACGACTATCTCGAGGGGAAGACCGTCACACCGGAGGTTGCAGAGAAGGTCGAGCGCGTTTTTCTGACCACGAGGCACAAGAGGACCGTGCCGGTCACTCCATTCGACACCTGGTGGCGCTGAGCGCTACCCGCCGGCGAAAGGTGGCAACACGTCCACCTTCGCCCCCGCGGGGTAGGTCAGATCGCGGGTGAGCTCGCCACCGCCCGAACCCGGTTCGACGAGATACGCGGCAACCGACAGGACCCGTTCCATGTCGGCGCCGTGTCGCTCGATCAAGGCCGCGCGCAACGCGGCCAGGTCGGAGCCGACCGCGAGGTCGACGGTCTCCTTCTCACGTCCCGCGGCGTCGACTGCTGCCGCGAAATACCGCACCTCGATCCCGGTCATCTGATCAACCACCGATAGCTCCCATACTGCGTTCCGGCGGCACGAAATCCGCCGCATCGATGCCGTGTCCGGCCCACTTGTTCCACATCGCACCGCGCCACAACGCGGCAAGCTCCTCATCGGTCGCACCACCGCGCACCGCCGCCCGCAGATCGGTCTCCCGATCGCTGAACAGGCACGACCGAACGGTGCCCTCCGCGGTCAGGCGGGTGCGGTCGCAGTCCGAACAGAACGAACGGGTCACCGACGCGATGATCCCCACGGTCGCCGGACCACCGTCGACGGACCACCGCTCCGCCGGCGCCGACGGATCCTCCCGCGGTGCTTCGGTGAGCGTGAACCGGGCACCGAGCACCTCGAGCAGACGCTGTGCGGTGACCATGTTCGCGCGGGCCCACTCACCGTCGGCGTCGAGGGGCATCTCTTCGATGAACCTCAGTTCGACGCCTTCGTCGAGGCACCACTGCAGCAGATCAGTGGCCCCGTCGAGGGTTTCCGGCATGAGCACCGCGTTGACCTTGACCCGGGTCAAGCCCACGGTCTTGGCGGCGCGGATACCAGCGAGGACAGAGTCGAGGCGGTCGCGGCGGGTCAACCGTGCGAAATGGTCGCGGTCGACGGTGTCGAGGGAGATGTTGATCCGCGACAGGCCTGCGTCGCGCAGGCCCTGTGCGCGGTGGGCGAGTCCGACGGCGTTGCTGGTCAAGGCCAGCGGCACATCGGGTGCGGCTCGGCGGCAGCCGGCGATGATGTCTTCGAGGTCACGGCGCATCAGGGGTTCGCCACCGGTGAAGCGCACCTCGCGGACGCCGAGGAGATCGGTGGCCACGCCGACGAGTCGGACGATTTCGGCGGTGGTGAGCAGTTGCTCGCGGGGGATGGCGGGCAGGCCTTCTTCTGGCATGCAGTAGGTGCAGCGCAGTGAGCATTTCTCGGTGATGGAGACGCGCAGGTCCCGCGCGACGCGACCGAACCGGTCGAGCAGGTCGGGCGTCTCGGGACGGTCCGATACGTCGTCCGTTTCTACCCGCACGGACGGCATTCCCACATCCACTGCTGTCACATGATCACCGGCCTCATATCGCCAGTATGCCTATCGATCGTGCCCGGCGACACGTATAGCCTCCACCGGCACCGGTACGGTAGGCGCCATGGCAGGCGGAAGACGGTCGGTGGAGGAACATGCACAGCACGTAGCGAAGCTTCTCGAGCCGCTACGGTCGATACCTCCGGTGCAGGTCCCGCTCGCACGCGCGCTGGACCGGACGCTTGCAGAGCCGGTGCACGCACCGATCTCTCTCCCTCCGTTTCGTAACTCTCAGATGGATGGCTACGCCGTCGATGCCGCGTCGGTGACCACCGTGCCGGCGACTCTGCCGGTGAAGGCCGTCATCGCCGCCGGCGATGCCGTCTCGACCCTGACCGCGGGTACCGCTCTCAAGATCATGACGGGCGCCCCGATTCCCGACGGTGCCGACGCTGTCGTTCCGGTCGAGGACACCGAGATGGACGAGGCTTCAGGCACTGTCACCGTGCATCGCACGACCACACCCGGCACGTATGTGCGCGAAGCGGGCAGCGATGTGCGCGCCGGTGAGCTCCTGCTCCCTGCGGGCACCTTCGTGGCGGCCCGGCACATCTCGGTCCTGGCCGCAGTGGGCCTGACCGACGTCCTGGTTCGGAGCCGTCCCCGTGTCGCGGTGATCTCCACCGGAAGTGAGCTCGTCACCCCCGGCCACGAACTGGGGCCCGGAAAGATCTACAACTCGAACGGCCCTGCTCTTGCGGCGAGCGCCGCGGCGAACGGCGCCGAGGTCTCCTCCATCGCGCACTGCGAGGACGATCCCGAGGAGTTCGCGGACATGATCGCCCACGCGGTGGCGGTTGCCGACGTCGTCTTCACGTCCGGCGGAGTCTCCAAGGGCGATTTCGAGGTCGTCAAGGATTCCCTCGAACCCCGCGGCGGCACCTTCGTGTCGGTGGCGATGCAACCGGGCGGACCGCAGGGAACCGCGGTCGTCGACGGCGTGCCGATCCTGACGTTCCCGGGCAATCCGGTGAGCGCACTCGTCTCGTTCGAGGTGTTCGCCCGTCCGCTGCTGCGCGACATCGCGGGCCTGCCGACGATCGCCTCCGGTACACGACCGCTGACGGCCGGGCTCGAGTCGATCCCCGGCCGACGTCAGTTCCTGCGGGCCCGTCTCGACGGTGACCGCGTGGTACCCCTCGCCGGACACGGCTCTCATCTCGTCGCGGGCCTGGCCACGGCCGATGCGCTCCTCGACATCGACCCCGACATCACCACCCTCGAATCCGGAGATCTCGTGAAAGTGCTTCCACTGTGAGCGAATTGAGCCACCTCGACGATCAGGGCCGCGCGCGCATGGTCGACGTCTCGACGAAGAGCGATACCCATCGGATTGCCGTCGCCGCAGGTGAGCTGGCGACCACCGCCGAGGTGATCGCGCTCGTCCGCGCCGACGACATGCCGAAGGCCGACGTGCTGGCCACTGCCCGCATCGCGGGCATCGGTGCTGCCAAGCGCACGTGGGAGCTCATCCCCCTCTGCCACCAGCTGGCCCTGTCGACGGTGAAGGTGACGTTCGGTTTCACCGACACGACGATCACGATCGAGGCCGTTGCGAAGACCACCGGCCCCACCGGGGTCGAGATGGAGGCGCTCACCGCCGTGGCCGTCGCGGGACTCACCCTGCACGACATGGTCAAGGCCGTCGATCCCGCAGCGGTACTCAACGGAGTGCGCCTGGTGTCGAAGGAAGGCGGCAAGCGCGGGCGGTGGTTCCGTGCGGATGCGCCCGAGCAGGCCGACACGTCGATACCGGAACCCACATCGATACCGGAACCGCCCGCCGCACGTTCCGCTGTCGTCGTGGTCTCCTCCACCGGTGTCGCCGCGGGCACCCGCGACGACAAGACCGGTCCGACCATCGAGCGGTGGCTCACCGAGCGCGGGTTCTCGGTACGGGGGCCGCTGATCTACGCCGACGCGCGAATCTCTTCGGGCCTGGCCGACGCCCTCACCGGTAGCCCCGCACTGGTCATCACCACCGGCGGCACCGGCGCGTCTCCGACCGACGGCACGCCCGAAGCCACCCTTGCGGTCCTCGACCGCGAGTTGCCCGGCGTCGCCGATTCGATTCGCAGGCACGGGCTCGATGTCACTCCGCACGCGGTGCTCTCCCGCGGTGTCGCCGGCCTGGCCGGGACCACCGTCGTGGTGAACCTCCCCGGATCACCGAGAGGCGTCAAGGACGGGCTCGCTGCGCTCGACCCGATCCTCGATCATCTGTTGGCGCAAGTGTCCGGAGGCGGAGCCCATGAGTGACCTGTTGGCAAGAATTTCGTCGGAGCCGTTGGATCCCGCCGCGGTGGACGCCGCAGTGGCAGGCCCCGAGCACGGCGCCGTGGTGGTGTTCACCGGTGCGGTGCGCAACCACGACGGTGGCCAGGCGGTGACGGCACTCGAGTACAAGTCGCATCCGGACGCCGAGGCCTTCCTGCGGCGGGTCTGCGAGGGGGTGGCCGCGGACTCCGGTCTTCCGGTTGCCGCGATCCATCGGGTGGGCGAACTCACGATCGGTGATCTCGCGATCGTCGCCGCAGTTGCCGCACCGCACCGCGCGGAGGCTTTCGCCACATGTGCCGAACTCGTCGAACGCATCAAACATGAAGTGCCCATTTGGAAACGGCAGCAATTCGCCGACGGGATCTCCGAGTGGGTCGGCGCCTGCTGACCACCCCACCCCCACCCGAGCGAATGTATCGTTCGTCTCGATAGATCGAATGAACGATACATTCGCTCGGTAGCGGGAGCGCAGTTCGGCGATGGGTGAGGTAGGCTGATCCGGTTCGGGTGTCACGAAGACACTCACCGTCGTGGGATACCGGCGGCCCGGGATCGTGCCCGGCCCGCAAGCAAGAACAAGCATCGGCTTTCCTCGCGGCGATCACACCGCACCATCTCGGGATCACTTCCGTATGCGTGCACACACGCCGCAGTGAAAGGCAGCGCTGTTCTATGACTACATCCTTTTCCGATCTCGGGGTTCCCCGTCCTCTCGTCGCCGCATTGAGCGACTCGGGCATCACCAGCCCGTTCCCCATCCAGGCGGATACCCTTCCCGATTCCCTCGCCGGTCGTGACGTGCTCGGCCGCGGCAAGACCGGTAGCGGTAAGACCCTCGCGTTCTCGATTCCCCTCACCGCTCGCCTCTCCGGAGGTTCGACGCGCGCTGCAGGACGTCCCCGCGGTCTCGTGCTCGCGCCGACCCGTGAACTCGCCACCCAGATCGCCGCGGTCGTCGAGCCCCTCGCTCACACTGCGGGTCTGCGGGTCACCACCATCTTCGGTGGCGTGTCCCAGAACCGTCAGGTCGAGGCACTGCGACGCGGAGTCGACATCGTCATCGCATGCCCGGGCCGCCTCGAGGACCTGATGCGTCAGGGCTTCGTCAGCCTCGATTCCGTCGAACTCACCGTGCTGGACGAGGCCGACCACATGGCCGACCTCGGCTTCCTCCCCGGTGTCACCCGCATCCTCAACGCCACCGCCAAGGGCGGACAGCGTCTGCTGTTCTCCGCGACCCTGGACAACGGTGTCGACAAGCTCGTCAAGAAGTTCCTGCACAACCCGATCCTCCACTCGGTCGACGAGGCCAACTCCCCCGTTGCCGCGATGACCCACCACGTGTTCGATGTCGCCGGTGTCGACGCAAAGAAGGACCTCATCCGCACTCTCGCTTCGGGTACGGGTCGCCGAATCCTGTTCATGCGCACCAAGCATCAGGCGCGCAAGCTCGCCAAGCAACTCACCGACTCGGGTATTCCCGCGGTGGATCTGCACGGCAACCTTTCGCAGAACGCACGCGACCGCAATCTGGCGGCGTTCTCGTCGGGCGAGGCACGCGTACTGGTCGCAACGGATGTCGCGGCACGTGGTGTGCACGTCGACGACGTACAGCTGGTCGTACACGTGGATCCGCCGGCCGAGCACAAGGCTTACCTGCACCGGTCCGGCCGTACCGCACGCGCGGGCAGCGCCGGCGACGTGGTGACCCTCGTACTCCCGGATCAGCGCAAGGACCTCGCGATGATCATGCGTAAGGCGTCGATCAACGTCACACCGGTGAAGTCCACCGCCAACTCCGAGCACGTCCTCGCGCTCGTCGGTGAGATCGCAGCGCACGTACCGCCGGCTCCGGCCCAGGCTGCGGCGTCGGGTTCGAACAGGCCGGCGCGTAGCGGTGGCGCACGTCGCAGTGGCGGGTCCCGACAGGGCTCCGGTGCGCGCAGCGATGGCGGCGCACGCCAGGGCGGTTCGGCTCGGCAGGGATCGGGTGCGCGCAGCGGTTCCGCCGCTCGTCAGGGCGGCACGGGTGGCCGCCGCACCGCGGCCGGTCAGGGCGCCACAGGTGGCGCCCAGCGTCGGGCGCCGCGCAGCAGCGCAGCTGCTCGTTAGGCACAGCAGCGCAGCTGCTCGTTAAGCACAGCAGCCCTCCGTAGGAGGATTTTCAGCGTGGCGTGAACCGGTGGACGGCGTACATTGCGTCCGCCGACACCGGTTCACCGGCCACGCACCGACTCAGCTGCTCGCGCACCGAGTCGGATTCCAGATCAGCACCGATGACGACGAGCTGGGTTGTGCCCGGAACGTCGTCGCCGCGACCGGGTGTTTCGAATCGGATGTGGTCGCCGACCGTCTGCAGCAGATAGGTCGTCGAGCGCAGTCCCGCGGTGACCGTCACATAGCCTTTGATCCGGAAAACTCCCGCGGGCTGATTCTCGAGCAGATCGACGAGTGCGCGCGGATGCAGTGGTGCGTCGCTTTCGAACGTGATCGAGTCGTATCCGTCGTGCAGGTGCCGATGGTCGTGCTCGTCGTGTTCACGCAGCAGATCGTCGAGGGTGAGCTGTTGGCCGGGCCGCGGCTCGGCACGCTCGGAGAAGTCGAACAGTAGGCCGGGGTCTACCCGTCCGTGATCGGTCGAGACCACCGCCGCGCGGGCATTGAGTCCGCACAGGCGACCGAGCAGGTCGTCGTGTGTGTCGGTGTCGACGCGATCGGTCTTGTTGAGCAGAATCAGGTCGGCCATCGCAACGTGCTGGTCGAGTTCGGGATGCCGCTCCCGGGTGGCGTCGAACTCGTATGCGTCGACGACGAGCACCAGTCCCCCGTAGGTGATGTGTTCGTTCTCGGAGCTCACGACGAGCCGGATCATGTTGCGCGGTTCTGCCAGCCCACTCGCTTCGACGACGATGACGTCGAGGTCGGATCGTGGGTGCGCAAGCTTGTCGAGCATCGCGTCCATGTCGCTGACGTCGACCACGCAGCACAGGCATCCGTTGCTGAGCGACACCATCGAGTCGACCTGACCCGCGACCATCATGGAGTCGATGTTGACGGAACCGAAGTCGTTGACTATCACTCCGATCCGAGCGCCACGGGTGTTGCGCAACAGATGGTTCAGTAGCGTGGTCTTTCCCGACCCGAGGAAGCCTGCAACAACGACGACCGGAATCTTCCGTTTCGCCACGCGCTCTCCTTCGTCGACCGTCGTTCGCCCGGGCAACCCATGCTAGGACGTGCTTACCTCGGCCGAGGCACTCACCCTCGACACCGGTGCGCGGTTCCGGTCTCGAGTACTACCGGAACCGCGCACCGCTGATGTCAGTTGCCTCGCTTGATCCACTCCTCGAGGTGAGGTGATTCGGTACCGATGGTGGTGCCGTCGCCGTGTCCGGTGTGCACCGTCGTCTCCGCGGGCAAGCTGAACAGCTTGTCGCGGATGGACCCGATGATCGTCGGGAAATCCGAGAACGAACGTCCGGTCGCGCCCGGTCCACCCGAGAACAGGGTGTCGCCGGTGAACAGTTCTCCCGCCTCCGGCACGTACAGGCAGGTCGACCCCGGCGAATGACCCGGCGTCGAGATCGCCTGGATGTCGGTGCCCGCAACCGAGATTCGCTGCCCGTCCTCGAGCGTGCCGTGCGCGACCCCCGGATGGGTGGCTTCCCACAGCATGTTGTCGGCCGGGTTGAGCAAGATCGGCGCGTCGAATTTCTCGGACAATTCCGGTGCCACCGTGATGTGGTCGTTGTGCGCATGCGTGCACACGATCGCCAAGACCCTGCGGTTGCCGACGGCGTCGATGATCGGCTGCGCGGTGTGCGCCGCGTCGATCACCACCACCTCGTCGTCGTTGCCGACCAGCCAGATGTTGTTGTCGACCTCCCACTCGCCACCGTCGAGCGCGAACACGCCCGAGGTGACGACCCGGTCGATCCTGATGGGGCTCGTGGCGCTCACAACACCACCACCGAACGCAGAACTTCACCGCGGTGCATCGTCTCGAATGCCTTCTCGAGGTCGTCGATGCCGATGCGTTCGGTGACGAACTTCTCGAGCGGAAGACGTCCCTGCTGGTACAGGTCGACGTAGGTCGGGAAGTCGCGTTCGGGCAGGCAGTCGCCGTACCAGGAGCTCTTGAGGGAGCCGCCGTGTGAGAAGAAGTCGATGAGCGGCAGTTCGAGGGTCATGTCGGGGGTGGGAACACCGACGAGAACTACGGTGCCCGCGAGGTCGCGAGCGTAGAACGCCTGCTTGTAGGTCTCGGGACGACCGACGGCGTCGATGACGACATCGGCGCCGAATCCGCCGGTGATCTCCCGGATGCGCTCTACCGGGTCGACGCTCGTCGCGTTGATCACGTGGGTGGCACCGAGGTCGGTGGCCCACGCGAGCTTCTTGTCTTCGCGGTCGACGGCGATGATCGTGCCTGCACCTGCGAGCCGCGCGCCCATGATGGCGGCGTCGCCGACACCTCCGCAGCCGATGACGGCGACGGACTGCCCGCGGGTGACTCCGCCGGTGTTGACGGCGGCGCCCAGACCGGCCATCACGCCGCAGCCGAGCAGCCCCACGACCGCGGGATCGGCTGTCGGGTCGACCTTGGTGCACTGCCCTGCGTGGACCAGCGTCTTGTCGGCGAACGCGCCGATACCCAGTGCGGGCGACAGCTCCGTGCCGTCCTCGAGGGTCATCTTCTGGGTCGCATTGAACGTCGAGAAGCAGTACTGCGGCTGTCCGCGTTTGCACGCGCGACACTGGCCGCACACGGCACGCCAATTCAGGACGACGAAGTCGCCCACCTCCACCGAATCGACGCCGTCACCGACGGACTCGACGACCCCGGCCGCTTCGTGGCCGAGCAGGAACGGGAACTCGTCGTTGATACCGCCCTCGCGGTAGTGCAGATCGGTGTGGCACACGCCGCACGCCGCGATCGCGACGACGACCTCGCCCCGTCCCGGATCCGGAATGACGATGGGCACGACCTCGACCGGAGCACCCTTTGTGCGTGCGACGACTCCGCGGACTGTCTGCGACATGTGGTCTCTCCTTCGTGACGTGGCCGGCTCGTGAGGTACCAAGCGCGGCCGGTGGTACCGACCCTATCGCCCGCACACCGTCGGTGTACCTGGTCGAACGAGGGGATGCACCCATCCGAACGGCCAGGCGCCCCGGCTGCGTTTCCAGTTGTCCGTGCCATACACGTGTAACGCACAGGTCTGTTTATGCGACGTGTGTGGTGACCCGCCTGCGTCGACACAGGGATGTTCGACAGGTGAGAACGGATTGGAAAAGCCCATGGCATTTGGAAAGTCGTCCTCACGCCGCAGAATTCTTGCCGGTGTGCTTGCGCCCACTGCTCTCGGAGTTGCGGCGGCAGTCGCGATCGCGTGGCCTCAACCTGACGTACCCACCGTCGCAGACCCCGCCCTCGCGGGTATGGCATCGACAGCCGACTGCCACGACATGGTCAGCATCGGCATCGGTGGTCGCGGAGACACCCCCCGCGACCAGACGAAGATGCTCGTCGACGCCAACGGAAACAAGCTTCCTGCCGCGCAGCAGGGTGCGTACAACAGCCACTGGGTGAACCCGGTGATCAACGCACCGCTGAAAGACCATGAGAAAGACAACGGATATGCGGCGATCTATGTCGAGTATCCCGCCGACCTTGCGAGCTATGACGACGCCGTGAACACCGGTGCCGCCAATACCATCAAGGTCATGCAGGCGATTCAGGCCTCGTGCCCCGACACCCAGTTCGCCATCGTGGGCTTCAGCGAAGGCGCCGACGTCGCAAGGCGCGCAGCGATGCAGATCGGTAGCCAGGAGAAAGGCGAAGACGGCTCCTGGGCCATCCTCGATCCCGATTCGGTCAGTGGTGTCGTGATCCTCTCCGATGCCGGCCGCGATGCAGGCGGAGGATTCTTCCCGGGCGCCGAGAACGGCACCCCTGACGGCTTCGACCGTCCGTACGATCCCGAAGCGGGAGCAGCCCCCGGCGGCGGAGTGCTCCCCGGAACCGGTGGTGGTTTCGGCCATCTCAACGGCAAGGTTGCCTCCTTCTGCTCCGAAGGCGACTTCGCATGCTCGACACCGGAGAACATCGCGCTGATCGAGCTTCTCGTCAACGTCGGCCGTCAGGTCAACGGTGATGCATTCGAACGTGAGGGACTGACGCCCGCCACCGGCGCGGACCTCGCCCAGGTCGTCGGTCGCGTCGCGCTGCTGGCGCTCGCCGACATCGACGCCAACGAGAACTGGATGCGCTCGGACGAGACCTTCCTCGACGTCCTGATCAAGGTGTCCGACCCCGCCTACGACCCGGCTGCCGTCACAGTCACTCCCGTCGCAGCCGACGGTACCGAGCCTATCCCCGCGGACCGCCTGGCCAACCTCGCGTATCTCCCGGAGAAGCTGCTCAAGGAAGTCGTCGGATTCGTCACGAGCAACCAGAACACCCTCGCGGTGATTCTGAGCGACCCGTACGACCAGACCTTCGGCTACAACGAGGAAACCCGGGATCACTACGGTCACCACTTCGACTACTGGGACGACGACGTCGACGGCAAGGGCACGACCACCGTCGAATATGCGGCCGCCTGGCTCAACCACCTTGCCGAACAGGCCAAGCAGGGCAAGCCTGTCTCCAAGGACGCCGAAGCGAAGGCCGTGCGCATGATGGCCGCTGCGGAGGCCGCCGAGAGCGCAGAGACATCTGCGACCACGGAGACATCCGAGACCACGCCGACGTCGGAGACCCCGGCGGGAACGGACGCACAGGCGCCCATCGAGGCGGGCATCGCACCGGCACCCTCGGAGCTCGCACCGGGCGCTCCCGCACCGGTCGTCGATCCGGCCCTCACCGCTCCGGCGGCCACGCAGGCACCGATCGTCCCGGCAGCTCCGGGACCTGTCGCCGGCACCGAAGGTGCAGTGACACCGGGGACACCGGGGACACCGGCCGCAGAGTCGACGACCGGGACCCCGACCGGCGAGCCCACCACCGGCGAACAGCCGGGCATCACCTCGCCGACCACCACCACTACGACGACCCCGCAGGCGCAGCCGGTCTCCTGAGAACCGAGAACTCGACGTCAGCCCGCGGCTTTGACACCGGCCTCAGCACCGAGTGCCGCTGCCTCGCCGCGGGTACTGACGTCGAGTTTTCTCATGAGGCTCGCAACGTGGAACTTGACGGTGGATTCACTGACTCCCAGGCGTTCTGCAATCACCCGATTGCGTCGCCCCGCGACGAGGTGCTCGAGTACCTCGATCTCGCGAGCACCGAGCCCGGCCAGCGCATCGGCCGCGGCCCCGCCGGTTGCCGGGATCGGCAGATCCAGGGGCAGTGTCGCGCTCACGCGGCACCCCCATCCGTCCGTCGACTCGGATTCGATGGTGCCTCCCATGGTTTCGACCCGGTCGCGTAGCTGACGTTCGAGTTCGACCGCGTCTATCTCACCGCGGCCGTCGTCTCGAATATCGACACCGAGTTGCGCCCCGTCGCAGCGCCACGCCACCCGGATGCGCGTGACCTCACTCTGCGCCGACATGGCGAGGACCGCTCCGCGGGCCAGCGCGCGGGCGGCATGCGCGACCTCGCCCGGCAGTGCGCGTCCGTGGACGGACGGGGCCACCATCTCCAACTCGAGGCCGCGATGACGAACGAGCGACCGCAATTCACCGTGCATCCGGGCGAACGCCGTCGTCACCGCCTCCTCCGCCAGCTCTCGGTGCGCGTCGACGGCCGAGCGCAGGGCGATCAGCGCACTCGTCGCGGTGTCGCGTGCGGTGGTGCGGGCACGGCTGTCGTCGAGGTCCTTCGAACGCAGGGTCGCCAGGATCGTTTCGAGTGTGACGGCGTGTGCTTCCGTGAGCTCGGCGACGGTACGCGCCCGCTCCGCGGATGCTGCCCTCGATTCCGCAAGGTATGCGGGGCTCGCGCTGTGCACCTGCAGCTGAATGCCGGTCGCGACAACCGTGAACAGCGACCGCACCAGCTCGAGGGACGCAGCGGATGCCCGTGCCCCTCGCGGTACCACCACGAGAAGGGTGTCGGTGCGGTCCAGCATCACGCACACGTCCCGATCTCGTCCCGCAACCCGAGCCGGGCCCCTTCGGATCTCTCCTGCCGTCAGGTCGGTGCGGATACGGTCGAGCTCCGCAATGGTGACCCGATCGACGATCGTGGGATCGCCCGCCACCTTGCGTGGCCGTCCGGTGCATTCCCGCGTGAACACGACGAGTGCGCTGTGCGGAACGAAAGCATCGATCAGCACCGAGAAGCGCTGACCCATCTCGGTGAGCGGGCCTACCAGCACGTCCCTCAGGTCGGTGATCAGAATGTCGGGACGAGGCGGCGCAGTACTCACGGACTCACGATATCGGCCGGTATCATCCGATTCAGCCCCGGTCGCAGTAGGAGGTGTTCGGTATGGGCACCGGCGTCGCGGCGAACACCGACCGCGGGCCCGGCACCGTCCCACACCTGTTCCTCGACCGGGTGCGTCGCTCTCCCTCCGGGGAGGCGTACGCGTACCCGGCTGGTGGCGGCTGGCGTCGTGTCACGTGGTCCGGTGTGTACGCCGCGGTCGTACCTCTGGCAGCAGGATTGATCGCCCGCGGTGTCGTTCCCGGCGCACGGGTCGCGATGTGCGCTGCCACGAGCTACCACGCCATCCTGGCCGATCTCGCCATCACGTGCGCCGGCGCCGTCACGGTCCCGATCTATCCGGCGACGCGGGACGACGAGGTCCGCACACAGATCCACCGAGCCGGGGCTGTGCTCACGTTCGCCGACCGGCCGGTTCTCAGCAGTCCCGTTCAACGACTCGATCGGCTCGACGACCTCGCGACGGAAGGCAGAGTCCTGCTGTCGTCCGACCCGGAAGCGGTGTCACGCCGGATCGATGCACTGTCCGCGGACGATCCGGCGTGGCTGATCTATACATCGTGCGACGACGGTCGGACGAAGGCCGCGCGTCTGACTCATCGCGCCGCGAGCTACGGCGCGGCCGCGGTGGCGCAGACCGGCATCGTCTCCCCTACCGATCGCCAGCTACTGTGGCTCCCCCTCGCGCATGTGTTCGGTCGCGCATTGCTGCTGTTGGGTATACATGTCGGTTTCCCCACCGCAGTGGATGGTCGCGCAGACCGGGTCGCGGACAATCTGCGGGCCACCCGGCCGACGTTTCTCGGATCGGTTCCACACGTGCTCAGCAAGGTCTGCGCCCTCGACGAGGAGGATCTCGGAGGTCGACTGCGATTCGTCATCTCGGGTTCAGCGCGGTTGAGCAGCGAGGTGATCGACCGCTTCGACCGCCGAGGCGTTCCCGTCCTCGAGTGTTACGGGATCACCGAGACCGCCGGACCTTCATGCGCGAACCTTCCAGACACCCGGCGGTTGGGTACCGTCGGTGTTCCTTTACCCGGAACACGGATCGGCATCAGTGAAGCCGGAGAACTGCTCATTCGAAGCCCCGGTGTCATGACCGGGTACGACAACGACCCGGCGGAGACGGCCGCGGCACTCGACGCCGAAGGCTGGTTTCACACCGGCGATCTTGCACGCGTCGATGCGGACGGGTTCGTCACGGTCACCGGACGCAAAAAGGAAGTGTTCAAGACCAGCACCGGAAAGTACGTGTGCCCGGGTGCGATATCCGAACGATTTCGCACACTACGGCCGGGTGCCGAACTCGTCGTCGACGGCGAATTGCGCCCGTACTGTGTAGGGCTCGTGTTCACTGCGCTCCCCGACCCGGTCGTCGATGCCGCCCTCGGCCACTTGAATTCGACCTTGAACCACTGGGAGCAGCTCCGGCGGTTCGCGGTGATCCGCACGCCGTTGGATACGCACGACCGGGACGAGGCAGGGAGGCCGATCCGCGATCGGGTGCTCGCACGGTACGCCGCGGTCGTCTCCGGGCTGTACGAGCGCGGTCAGTTCCGGAATTCCGGTTGATCGAGCAGGCGTAGCCAGCTGCCGTCCGGCTGTCGACGCACCACCTGGGCTCGCGCCCCGGCACCGTCGCCGGGAGGCGTGCTCGTGAGCGCAATATCGTCGCTGACCAGCGTCGGAAGCGACTCTTCCGGTTCGAATCGTGGCCGGTTCGCGAGGACCGCAGCCCACAAGTCCCGGATCGCAGCCCGTCCGACGGTCGTCTGCCCCGGCGGATATGCCATCACTGCGTTCTCTTCGTAGAGTGCTGCCACGCCGTCCGCGTCGCCCGCATTGGACCGTTCGACGAAGAACCTGGTGAGGTCCTCTGGGCGGTAGGCCTTCTCGTGGTGCATCTCGTGTGTCATCTCTCCAGCTTTGGGCACTCCGATCGAGAAGTCCAACAGATTGTTCTTATCAGATCTAGAATTGTTGGTTATGGAACTGAGGCAGCTCGAGTACTTCGTCGCGGTCGCCGAGGAACGCAATTTCACCCGCGCCGCCGACCGGGTACACATCAGTCAGTCCGGCGTGAGCGCCCAGATCCGGCAACTCGAACGTGAACTGGGCGCCGCACTGTTCGAACGTTCTGCGCGCCTCGCCACCCTCACCACCGCGGGCAAGGTCGCCCTCGAACATGCCAGGGCAACACTGGATTCCGCGAACTCGGTGCGGATCGCCGTCGACGAGGTCTCGGCGGTGATCCGCGGCGAGCTGGCGGTCGGCATGGTCACCGCGTGCACGGTGACACCCCTGTTCGACGCGTTGTCGCTGTTCCACCGCGCCCATCCCGGCGTCGCGGTCACACTGCTGGAGGACTCGTCCGATCGCCTCGTCGAGCGGGTGCGGTCACGCGAGATGGATGTTGCGCTCGTCGGCACGGCGTACGGCCCTCCCGACGACCTCGAGTCGATCCTCCTGATCCAGGACCGGCTCGTCGCGGTAGTACCCGACGAGCATCCGCTGGCGCGGCGGCCGGGCATCGGGCTCGCCGAGGCCACGTCCCACCCGCTGGTGTGCCTGCCCATCGGTACCGGTATCCGATCGGTCCTCGACATTGCATGCCGTGCTCGCGGTATCGAACCGGCCATGGCGATGCAGGCGAGTGCACCCGATGCGGTCGTCGATCTCGCCGCACGGGGTCTCGGCGTTGCGATCCTGAGCGAATCGATGGTGGCACCTCGAACAGGGCTCTCGATCGCTGTCATCGACGACGTCGACGTCCCTGCGACGTTGTCGCTGATCTGGTCGGTCCCGGCAAGTCCCGCGCTGGGAGTACTGCTCACCCATCTGCGGCACGCCTTCGGCTCATGACTCCACGCTATGACCCGTGCGGTACGCGTTCCTGTAGTCCGAGGGCCGGATGCCCACGGTCCGCGTGAAGGCCGCACTGAAGGAGAACGCGTCTGCGTAGCCGACCTCGCGGGCGATGCCGGCGATCGTGGAGTCGGTGCCACGAAGCCGATCTGCGGCGATGGCCATGCGACGCCCGGTCAGATACCGAATCGGGGATTCGCCGAGCAGTTCGGTGAAGCGCCGAGCGAACCACGCGCGTGACACCCCCGCTTCGGCAGCGAGGTCCGTGACATTCCACAGGTGGCCAGGATGCTCGTGGATCAGCGTCAACGCCTGTCCGACGGCCGGATCTGTCTGCGCGCGGTACCACCCGGGGACCGGGGCGCCAGGCCGCGCGAACCAGGCTCGCAACGCGACGATGAGCGTCAGGTCGAGCAACCGGTCGAGCACGAGCTGCTGGCCCGGCGCGTCCCGAACGACCTCGTCCGCGAGTCGACATACCACCCAGTCCGGAACCTCACCGGCGGGCACCACCAGCACGTCCGGCAGAGCCGCGAGCAATCTGTCGTCGACGTCCCCTGCAACTTGGTAGGTGCCGTACACGACGATCGTCGTGTCCGCGCCCGGTGTCGCCGAGGCAGTTCGCCGACCGGTCTGCAGCTTTTCGGTGACGTCGACCCCGCCGGGTGTCGTGTAGCGATCGCCGGGCAGCGCGACGAGTTGCGGCGCGATTCCCGGCTCATCGGCCACCGTGTACGGCGACCGAAGGCTGACGATCGCGACGTCGCCCGGCCCGACTCGAACTGGCTCGGCGTCGTCGATGAGCACCCACATGTGACCTTCGATCACCGCGACGAGCATCAGCGGTGCGCCGTCCGCGATGCGGATCGACCAGCCACGGGCCATCCCGGCCCGGTAGAGCACCGCACGGCGGGCTCGGACCCCATCGAGAAGATCGGTCAGAAGGTCGATGTGGCCATCGTAGAACGGCTGGTCCGTCGACTCGGTGGACGCGCACACATACGTACGAGAGTCGCAGAGATGGATCACCCTCGGCAGGCGAGGTTGACTGGACACATCACCGCAACCGACCGAACCGGAGGTACCGTCATGACGACCATCGTGATGACCGGCAGCAGTTCAGGATTCGGAGAGATCGCCGCACGGCTGGCCCGTGAGAAGGGCGCAGATATGCTCGTCGGTGCGCGCACGGTGTCGACGAATTTCATTCCGGTGGATCTGGCGTGCCTCGACTCGGTCCGCGCGTTCGCTGAGACGGTCCGGGAACGTCTCGGCGACACGCCCCTCGACGCACTGGTACTCAACGCCGGGTTGATTCTCCCCAACGATGCCGAACGTACCCACGACGGGTTCGAGACGACCTTCGCCGTCAACCATCTCGCGCACTATCTGCTGGTGCGCCTGTTGCTGCCTTCATTGGCAGAGGGATCCCGCATCGTGATCACCACGAGTGGAACACACGACCCTGCCCTCCGCACCGGGTTGGAGGCGCCGCGGCACGCCGACGCCGACCTGCTCGCGCACCCTGACCGCGACCCCGAGCGACACCCGGCACCGAAGCGGGCCGGACAGCATGCCTACACCGCGTCGAAGCTGTGCAACGTACTGACCGTCCGAGCGCTGCGCGTACATCCCGACATCCGTGCCCGGCACATCACGGCGCTGGCATATGACCCCGGGCAGGTCTTCGGCACCGGGTTGGCTCGAAGCCTGCCTCGTCCGCGACGTATCGCATGGTCGATATTCGGGACGGTCCTCGGCGCTCCGCTGCGGCGGTTCGACCGCACGATGAACACGCACGTCGCTGCGGGAACAGCCCTGGCATCTCTCGTCTCCGGCAGGACGATTCTTCCACCCGGCCGCTGTTACGCGGCGCTGCGCAGCGGACGATTGATCTTCCCGGATCCGTCGACGCTCGCACGCAGGGACGACGTGGCGCGCGCGTTGTGGAACGACAGTGCGCGGATGGTCGGGCTGACGGTCGATCAGAGCGTCGGGACGCTAGTCGGCGGAGTCGCTAGGACAATTCACGTCGCAGGAGTTCAGCCCCAGCGGCGAGCGCGACCATCTTGTCTCGTGCGACGCGTCGGCCCAGTGGCGCCATACCGCAATTGGTACTCGGGTGGAGCTTGTCTGCGTCAACAAACGGGAGTGCGCGACGAAGGGTTGCGGCGACCTCTTCGGGCGTCTCAATGGTGTCGCTCGCCACGTCGATCGCTCCCAGCATGACCTTCTTGCCCCGAAGCAGTTCGATCAGGTCAACAGGTACTCGCGAATTGTGACTCTCCAGCGACACGATGTCGATCGATGACTGTCGCAGCAGTGGAAACGACTCTTCGTACTGGCGCCACTCGGCCCCGAGCGTTGCCTTCCAGGCGGTGTTGGCTTCGATGCCGTAGCCGTAACAGATGTGAACGGCAGTTTCGCAACTCAGCCCTTCGGTCACACGCTCGAGCGCCGCTACGCCCCAGTCTTTCAGTTCGTCGAAGAACACGTTGAACGCGGGCTCATCGATCTGGATGATGTCGACGCCGGCGGCTTCCAAGTCCTTTGCTTCTTGGTTCAGGATAGTTGCGAACTCCCATGCGAGCATTTCGCGACTCTTGTAGTGGTCGTCGTAAAGCGTGTCGATCATTGTCATAGGACCAGGCAAGGCCCATTTGATGGGCTGGTCGGTCGCTGCTCGAAGACGTGTCGCATCCGCTACGAACACTGACTTTTCGCGACTCACCGCGCCGACAACCGTCGGGACGCTCGCGTCGTAGCGTTCACGAATTCGCACGGTCTCGCGCCGGTCGAAGTCAACGCCACTGAGGTGCTCGATGAACGTGGTCACGAAATGCTGACGCGTCTGTTCACCATCGCTGATGATGTCGAGCCCGGCATGACGCTGCTCATGTGCTGCGAGCGTCTGGGCGTCGAGTTTCCCTTCGCGCAGTTCGTCGTCTCGCAACTTCCACGGCGACCAGAGCTTCTCCGGCTCCGAAAGCCACGAGGGCTTGGGCAGGCTACCGACGATCGAGGTGGGCAGGAGCGTGTTCATCTTTGGTACCTTTCGGTCTCGGACGGTCAGGCGGATTGCTTGGTAGCCCACCGTTCAAGAACAGCGCCATACGGTTTCATGAGATTCACCTCGGTGAACTTTCCCTGTGTGGTCGCGAGCCGAGTGCGCTCAACACGGTCGTAGCTCACCTGCGGAAGTGAATAGTTGCCGTTGTCGAGACTCGGCTGGTACACCTCCGACGCCGCAGTGTTCGCGTTGTAGATCTCGGGACGATAAATCTTCTGAAACGTCTCCATCGTCGCGATCGTTCCCGCGAGTGCGAGCAACGAATAGTCGTTGAGCAAGTCACCACGGTGGTAGAAGGCCAATGGAGCGACGGACCCCTGAGGCATGAAGTAGCGAGCCCTGAGCCCCATCTTCCCGAAGTACTGATCGGTGAGCGACTTCTCATCTGCCACATACTCCGCCCCAAGGATCGGGTGGCAATTCGTGAGCCGACGGTACGTCCTGGACGTCGAAACGCTGATGCAGATGACTGGAGGCTGCGAGAACCGTTCGCGATACTCGTCCGATTCAACAAAACGCTGAAAGACCTGTCCGTGCAGATAACCGAAGTCGCTGGGGATTCCCGTCGCTTGGTGCCCCGGGAGCCGAACGCTGAAATCGTAGTCGCGAATGTACGAGGAGAAGTTGTTTCCGACGATGCCCTCCGTGCGGGCGCCCGTGGTGGTATCGACGATGTCGACGTCGAGCACTTCGATCACCGGAAACGCAGCGTCATCCCCGGTCGACGCGAGATGCAGGTCCACCGAAACGATGTCGAGTTCGAGTGCGTAGCGGTCACCACGCGGATTGTCCCAGTGCACCAACTCGTTGACACGGGTGTTCATCATCGTCACCGCGTTGCACAGATTCTGCCGACGATGCTCGCCGCGTGCGAGATTCGCGAAGTTTGTCGTGCCGCGCG
The DNA here is from genome assembly GCF_042729855.1 of Rhodococcus sp. NPDC060090. Classification (NCBI taxonomy): domain Bacteria; kingdom Bacillati; phylum Actinomycetota; class Actinomycetes; order Mycobacteriales; family Nocardiaceae; genus Rhodococcus; species Rhodococcus sp. NPDC060090. Next base: position 255,862 of record NZ_JBHWXB010000006.1, read on the forward strand.
AGTTGGTCGACGGGGTGTAGTCCTCATTGAAGCGCGTCGTGCCAATACTGAAAACACACTCGGTCGTCATGCTGATCAGTTGCCCCAATACTTGCGGTGAATGCAGCGACGAGCGCGTCACCGCACGAGTTCACTGCCTGAGTTTTCGCAGCACTTCAACCGAATCTCCCGATCATCCAGGGCCGATCTTTCGGGCCGAGAACACCCGGGAGCCGACTGTCCGAAGTGGCGTGGAAGTCAGTGTAAGTAGACCCGACGGCATAGCCTAATTACTTTTTGCGATAGCTGGATATAGCCCATCCCTATGCCAGCAGATCAACTCCGAACCCCGAAACGACGTCGCGCATCTCCGCCACGAATCGCTGAGCCTGGCCGGTCAGAGACACCGAGGCATGACCGATCCAACCGATCTCGATGCGATCGTCCACGTCGAGAGGAACAGCGACGATAGACGGATCGAGATCGTCCGAGACGATACCGGTGGAGATGGTGTACCCACCCAGACCAATCATGAGGTTGAAGATGGTCGCTCGATCGCTCACCCGAATGTCTTGCTTCGATGAACGGGTGGAGAGGATCTCTTCAGCGAGGTAGAAGGAGTTGTTCACGCCCTGGTCGAACGTGAGGCGGGGCAAATCGTCAAGATCACTCAGCGTCACACTCTTTCGCCCTGCAAGAGGGTTCGTGCGGGCGATGAAGATATGCGGCGACGCCAGAAACAGCGGCGTGAAGACCAGCCCTGCTTCGCGAATCAGCTTGTTGATCACGTTTGCGTTGAACCCGTTGCGATAGAGCACACCTAGCTCACTTCGCAGCGTGCGAACATCCTCGATGATGTCCCACGTGCGGGTCTCTCGAAGACTGAACGCGTACTCCGCAGCCTCAGACGCCTTCACCATGCGGGCGAAGGCGTCGACGACGAATGAGTAGTGCTGAGTTGATACGGCCAGGAGCCGGCGCGAGGGCCCGCGGCCAAGATACCGCTGTTCCAGGAGTTCCGATTGCTCGACCACCTGGCGCGCGTAGCCGAGAAATTCCGCCCCGTCTTCTGTGAGCCGCACCCCACGGGTCGAGCGAACGAAGAGCGTACGTCCCACGCGACTTTCGAGGTCCTTCAGCGCGGCCGACATGGTCGGTTGAGCGATATAAAGCAGGTCCGCCGCCGCACTGATGGATCCTTCGGCGGCCACCTCCACGAAGTACCGCAACTGCTGAAGGGTGATTCCCCGCACCGTTCCCGCGATGTCCCGTGCCATAGCAAAAACCTATCGCACCTGCATACCTCGCCGACGCTGCGGATGACCGGTGCGCCTTCCATGGGCGCGTCGGCGACGACCGGCTCGAGACGGCCCCGGACGATGACAAACCCGCTCCGACTCAGTCGGAGCGGGTTTCGTGATTGTGGAGCTAAGGGGACTCGAACCCCTGACCCCCACACTGCCAGTGTGGTGCGCTACCAGCTGCGCCATAGCCCCATATTTCATTCTCTCTGCGTCCGGGGGAACCCCTCGCGCTGAAAGAAAAACTACACCATCGATCTCTGAGCCAACAAATCGACTGGTCAGGGCGGTGACGAGCGGCAGCGCCCGTCACCGCCCGGCCGGTCAGCCCGCGAGCTCGGACACCCAGTTGTCGTTGCCGAGCGCATCGATGACGGTTCCGTTCTGGATGACAGCCGGAGTGCCTGCTGCACCCGTCGTGGCGAGCAGCTGCCGACCCGCCTCCGCGGACTCCGCAGCCTGCTCGACGCGAGCCCCGTCGGCGATGCACGACACCGCGGCGTCGGATGCTCCGGCGTCCCGGGCCATCTGCGCGAGCTGCTCGTTGCTGTGATCACCGTCGCCACCCTCTGCCGGCTGGTTGTCAGGTGAGAAGACTGCAGCATGGAAGGCAGAGAACGCACTCGCGTCGCCGGTGTCAGCGACACACTGGTTCGCCGCGACGGCTCGCGTCGAGTAGTCACCGCTGCTCGACAATCGGTCGAGGAACGCCAGGATGTGGTAGCGAACCGCGATTGTGCCCTCGTCGATGGCCTGTGCGAGTTCCTGGCCGTGCTTGTGCTCGAGTTCGGCGCAGTAGGGGCACATCGGATCTTCGAAGACGTCGATGGTCGTGGCAGCGTCCGGCAGACCGAGCAGAATCGTGCCGTCATCGTCGAGGTTCACCTCCACGGCAGCGTTGCTCACACTGCCGTACCCGTCGTTACGGGGACCGGAGCTATCCGACTGCCACAGCACTCCGCCGATGACGAGCACCGCGATGATGACGACCGCGACACCACCGAGGATGTAGGTGGACTTGTTCGACGTCGGCTCCGGCGTGTATTTGACCGGCTTGACCTTCTTGGCATTCACGAATGCTGTCCTTCGTTGATCGGTGAATTGTCCGGCTTCACTCTGCCACCGGGGTCTGAGTTCGTCCTGAGAGCGGCCCGGGAACGCGGACCGAGCGCAAGGGGTGTGCGCGGGAACACCGTCAACCACACCGAGAGCGCGAGGAACCCGACGTCGCGGGCGATCTCACGGGCATAGTCACCACCGTCGATCCCTTCCGCTACGCCACCACCCCCGAAGCAGCCGCAGTCGATGGACAACCCTCGAGTCCAGGCCGACACGATCGCGCCGATGAGCACGACCAACGCCACCCCGGACGCCACCGCCGCGGGTCGCACGGCGAGGCCGGCCAGCAACAACAGACCGAGGACGAGTTCGACCATCGGGAGCGCCGCAGCGACGGGTCTCACCATGTCGGCGGGCAGGAGTTGATAGGCGCGGACCGCGACGACGGTCTGCGTCGGATCGGCGAATTTGATCCACCCGGAGATCAGCCAGACCGCAGCGAGACCGAGCCGCGCCGCTGCGGAGACGATGCGAATCCACACGGGTAGACAGTACAGACGAACCGGTCAGCGGTCCGTGCCCCCGGTCACCGGTTTCTCGGGGACCGGTTCGGTGACCGGCACGCCCTGACGCGGAGCCCGTGCCAAGGCCCACGGAATCACCGCCGCAAGCATGATCGCCCCGGTCACAGCGAATGCCACCGAATAGGACCAGCGTTCTGCGATCATGCCCGCGACGATCGGGCCGATGACGGCTCCGATATCTGCGGTCATCTGGAACGTGGCGAGCACCGGACCACCGCGGGCCTTGCTTCCGACCACATCGGCGATCGCGGCCTGCTGGGAGGGGTTGATCAGCCCGGACCCGACGCCTGCGATGAACGACGTGATCAGGAACACTGACAGGTTGTCGGACAACCCCAACGCGATCGTGCTGACTCCGCAGACGACGAGTCCGCCGAGTACGAACGGGCGACGCCCGTATCTGTCGGACCACGCTCCTGACTTGACGAGCACCAATGCGTTGCCCACTGCGAATGCGGTGAGAGCGACGCCGGCAATCCCTTCGCTCTGATTCAGTGCTTCGACGACGAACAGCGGGACCATCGCGACGCGGACGCCGAACACCGCCCAGCCGTTGGCGAAGTTGGAGGCGAGCGCCGCACGGTAGGTCGACGATCCGAGCGCGGTGCGTAGCCGCATCGCTGGGGTACCGTCGCCCGATGCCGGTTGCGCCAAGTGCGACTTGCGCAGGCTGATACCGACCACGGCCGCGGCGACGAGGAGCGCAACGGCGTAGATGAGGAACGGGACCCGCAACCCGAGTCCGACGAGAGCGCCACCGAGGAGCGGTCCACCGATGTTGCCTAGCAGGAAACTCGTGGCATACAGCGCGGACACGCGGCCGCGCGCGTCGGGCGGCGCGATGCGCACGAGCAGCCCCAGCGCAGCCACGGTGAACATCGTCGAGCCGATGCCGCCGAGCCCTCGGAAGACCAGGAGCTGCCAGTAGGTCTGTGCGAAGGCACACGCCCCCGTCGACAGGGCGACGATGAGAACACCGGTGATGTAGATGGGCCGCTCGCCCAATTTCTGGACGAGCATTCCGCTGGCGGGAGCAAACGCGAGGCGCATGAAGGCGAACGCGGAGATGACGACTGTGGCAGCGGTGATACCCACATCGAAGCTCCGCGCGAACTGCGGCAATGCGGGAGCGACGAGACCGAAGCCGAGGGCGATGACGAAACTCGCCGCAACGAGCACCCAGATTTCCCGTGGCAGAGCCACGTCACGTGTACGCATATGGGGCAATGTTAGCGACGCGCACGACCAGGCCCGGTTCGAGCCCGGCTGGCGCAGCTTCCTCAGCCCAAGACCGACGACACCAGTTCACGCGCCGCGGCCTGCACCTGCGCGAGGTGCTCGGGGCCGTTGAACGACTCGGCATAGATCTTGTACACATCTTCGGTGCCGGAGGGCCGCGCCGCGAACCACGCGTTCTCGGTCGTCACCTTCAGGCCACCGATCGCTGCGCCGTTGCCGGGTGCGGCAGTGAGTGTCGCGGTGATCTTCTCCCCGGCGAGGTCGGTTGCGCTCACCTGCTCGGGCGACAGTTTCGCCAGGATCGCCTTCTGCTCTCGTGTCGCAGGCGCATCGACTCGCGCGTAGGCCGGATTTCCGTATCGGCCGGCGAGTTCGGCGTACCGCTGAGAGGGTGTCGCACCGGTCACCGCGGTGATCTCGGCGGCCAGTAACGCGAGCACGATGCCGTCCTTGTCGGTGGACCACACCGACCCGTCATGACGCAGGAACGAAGCCCCCGCGCTCTCCTCGCCCCCGAATCCGAGACTGCCGTCGAGCAGGCCCGGCACGAACCACTTGAACCCCACCGGTACCTCGAGCAGGTCGCGTCCCAGCCCCGCTGCGACCCGATCGATCATCGACGAACTCACGAGTGTCTTGCCGACCTTGCTGCTCTCGGACCAGCCCGGCCTGTTCTGGAAGAGGTAGTCGATGGCCACCGCGAGGTAGTGGTTGGGGTTGAGCAGACCGCCGTCGGGCGTGACAATGCCGTGACGGTCCGAGTCCGCGTCGTTTCCGGTCGCGAGGTCGTACTTGTCGCGAGCACCGATGAGCGAGGCCATTGCGTTCGGCGACGAGCAGTCCATCCGGATCTTGCCGTCGGTGTCGAGTGTCATGAATCGCCAGGTGGCGTCGACGAGCGGGTTGACGACAGTGAGGTCGAGACGGTGCCGGTCGGCGATCTCGCCCCAATAATCGACGGAGGCGCCGCCGAGCGGATCGGCCCCGATCCGCAGGCCTGCGGCCCGAATCGCTTCGAGGTCCACGATGTTCGGTAGGTCGTCGACGTAGGTGCCGAGGAAGTCGTAGCGACCGGCCGCGGCCAGTGCGTCCGCTGCCGGAACACGCTTGACTGCCGCGAGGCCCACGGCGAGGAGTTCATTGGCGCGGGCGGCGATGACGGAGGTGGCGTCGGTGTCAGCGGGTCCGCCGTGCGGCGGGTTGTATTTGAACCCTCCGTCGCGGGGCGGGTTGTGCGACGGGGTCACGACGATGCCGTCCGCCGCCGCACCGGCGCCGGAATTGTGGCGCAGGATCGCATGGCTGACCGCAGGGGTCGGTGTGTATCGATCGCGGGAATCGATCACCACTGAGACGTCGTTGGCGATCAGCACCTCGAGCGCGGTCGTCCACGCGGGCTCGGACAGCGCGTGTGTGTCGCGGCCGAGAAACAGCGGACCGGTCGTGCCCTGCGATGCGCGATATTCGACGATGGCCTGGGTGGTGGCGAGGATGTGCTGCTCGTTGAAAGCGCCGTCGAGACTGGATCCGCGGTGCCCGGAGGTTCCGAACGCGACCTGCTGAAATGGGTCCTCGGGGTCGGGTCGGATCGTGTAGTAGGCGGTCACCAGGTGCGCCAGATCCACCAGGTCCTCGGGTGCTGCCTGCAGTCCCGCTCGTTCGTGCGCCATGGGTCCTCCTCGTCGAACGCGTGTGGTGACCATCTTGCCCGCGGCAGGGTGCGTACGCGCGGCATCCTGGGCCGCCCGCGTCGGAACGCGTAGGCGGGCTCGCCGTATGCACCGCGGTGAAGGTAGTCGCACGACGAATCCGTCCGTGAACGTGCATGTAACCGCTGGCCACAGTTGTAACGGTTCGTTTGGGGGTGACGACAAGCTCGCCAAGTGAACTTCGAGATCGGAAACAACTGTGAACCCACCCGCCGGCTGGCATCCCGACCCCTATTTCGACCCGAATATCGAACGATACTGGGACGGGCAGCAGTGGACCGACCACACCCGTCCCGTCGGTAGCAACGACCCGACCACGATGTTCGGCGCCGTCACTCGCCCCGGCGACCCGGAGACCTCGTCCGCAACCAAGCGTCGTCGGTGGCCGTGGATCGCAGGGGCCGCTGCCGTCGGAGTCTTCGGTGTCGCAGCCCTGACCGGCGGAACCCCCGACGAACAGGCCCCCGCAACCACCGCCGTGGCAACGACGTCCGAAGTAGCGCCCACCACGACCACCCCTCGCACGACCACCACCTCCCGCACCACCACAACCACCACATCGCTCGTGCCCGACTCGACCACGACGGTTCCGGCGCTCGCACCGGCAGCACCGCGGACAACGACCACCGCGACGCCGTATGTGGCCCCGGACCCGACCTACACGGCTCCCGCGACAACCGAGCCGACACCCGCATACACGCCGCCACCCGAACCCGCCTACACAGCGCCGCCCGCCTACACAGCGCCGCCCGCGTACACGCCACCACCGGTGGCCGACACTCCCTCCAGCGTGTACTACAAGAACTGCACTGCGGCACGGAATGCGGGAGCCGCTCCGGTACGGATCGGCCAACCGGGTTACGGCACTCATCTCGATCGCGACGGCGATGGTGTCGGCTGCGAGTGACGCGGTCGACAAGCGCAACTGCCGATCGCGTGAGCATCGGCGGTCCGGCACCTCGGCGCCCGGTGGGCTCGCGAACCCATGAAAATACCCCGGGTGGGAGACCTGAACTGGTCTCCCACCCGGGGTTTCGGTGGAGCTGCCGGGAATCGAACCCGGGTCCTCCGCCGCCTTGCCAAGGCTTCTCCGTGTGCAGTCCGCTATGTCTCTGCTTGGATCTCCCGGTCTCGCGAACAAGCCGTGATGACGATCCCAGTCACTGTTTGATGTCCCATCCGACTCCGCGACCGAGCCGGTAGGTAAAGCCCTCTAGCTGATGCCAGTACCCGACCCGAGGGCGAGATCGGACTGACAGACACGCTTCGCTACTTAGGCAGCGAGAGCGTAGTCGCGCTGATTGGAATCGGCGCTTAATTGGTTGCAGCGACGCTTACGGTGGTCTCTTGCCTGCACCGACACGCTTCCCTTGACTCAACGTACGTAGTCGAAACCGTTCAGCCCCGTACGCGCCTGCGACGTTCGCAGGACTACCCATACTAACGTCACGCGCATCCGATGTCATTCCCATTTTCGGCGCCGCGCCGATGACGCCGATCACAGCGCTGCCTTGTCGGGAGTAACTCAGGTCGCAAGGGTGATCATCACGACGGCAGTGAGCGCAAGCGCCATGCCGGCGTACTGGCCGCGACCGAGCCGCTCCCCCAGCACAACCAGCGCCAGCAACACCGTGGCCGCGGGATAGAGCGCACCGACAACGCTGACCAGCGAGAGCATCCCACCCTGGAATGCGAAGAGCATGGCGGCATTGGCCACGACATCGAGCAGCGCAACGGCCACGACATGCGGATACAGCATCCGCGGCGGACCCGAGAACTGCCGCATCGCCACCGCCGCACCCCACACGACCGCACTCGCTGCCAGACGCTGGATCACCAGCGGCCAGAGACCGGTGCCGTCGGGCACCTGGTCGAGCGAGATGAACGTGAGGGCGAACGCGACACCACCTGCCACGGTGAGCCCCGCGACACGAAGAGTGAAGATCGGATGATCGTCACCACCGACGGTCTCCTGCGACTCACGGCTGACGAACACGACCGCGACGAGGGCGACGACGATTCCGACGACCGCGAGCGGCCCCGGCCGCTCCCCCGCGGCGAGGCCCGCGAGCGCCGGGATGCCTGCCACCAGCAGCGCGGTCACCGGGGACACCACAGACATCGGGCCGGACGCGAGGGCGCGGTAGAACCACCAGACCGCGAAGCCCCCGAACAGGCCGGAAGCGGCACCCCAGACGAGGGATTTCGCTGTGACGTCGCCGCCCGCGAAGGGTGCGATCGCCAGAGCCATCACCAGCGACAGCGGATACGACGCCACGACGAACGCCAGCGCCGTGGCACGCCGCGAGGCGACACCACCGAGAAAGTCGCTGATCCCGTAGCCGACTGCGGCCACGAGAGCCAAGAGGACCGCGGTCAGCGCATTCCCTTCACGCGCCTGCCGAGCTCGCGGGTCACCTCGCGTTCTGCAGTACGGCGAGCGAGGTCCTGTCGCTTGTCGTAGTCCTGTTTACCCCGCGCGAGCGCCAACTCGACCTTGACCTTGCCGTCGGAGAAGTACATCGACAGCGGGACCAACGTCTGGTTTCCCTCACGGGTCTTGCCGACGAGCGCGTCGATCTCGCGTCGGTGCATCAGCAACTTGCGGGTCCGGCGCGGCGCATGGTTGGTCCAGGTGCCGTGCCCGTACTCCGGGATGTGCAATCCGCGCAGCCACACCTCGCCGTCGTCGACCGTCGCGAACGCGTCGACGAGTGACGCCTTACCTTCCCGTAGAGCCTTCACCTCGGTGCCGACGAGCGCGATACCCGCCTCGTACGTGTCGATGATGGCGTAGTTGTGCCGCGCCTTACGGTTCGTGGCGATGACCTTCCGGCCCTTTTCCTTCACGTGCAGGCCTTTCAGGTTTCACGATCGGTCGAAGAAGAACACAGTCCAGCATAGGAACCCGCACAACTCGTTATTCACGCACGTACATGCGCAACGTCGCGTACGCGGTGATCGCAGCCATACCCACGCCGACGAGGACGAGGAACGGCGACACGAGCAGGATGTCGCTGTCGGTGATTCTCGCCACGATGTTCGCGCCGTAGACCTCGGAGAGCATGTCGTCGATGAACAGCGACTTGGCGGCGAACAGCCCGCCGATCGCGAGCGCAGCACCGATGATCGCGGCAACGACGGCTTCGACGAGGAACGGCAGCTGGGTGTACCAGCGGGTTGCGCCGACGAGACGCATGATGCCGACCTCGGTGCGGCGGGTGAACGCAGCGATCTGCACGGTGTTGGCGATCAGCAGGATCGCTGCGATGGCCTGGATGGTCGCGATCGCGAACGCGGCGTTGCGGATACCGCCGAGAACGCCGAACAGACGCTCGACGAGATCCTGCTGGTTGAGGACGCTGTCCACACCGGGCCGCTCTGCAAAATCGGTCTGGATGATCTCGAAACTCGACGGATCCGACATCTTCACCTTGAACGACGCGGGGAAGCTCTCGGGGCTGACCAACGCGGCCAGTTCCGGCTGATCGGCGAAGACGCGGTCGGTCGCGTCGGCCACGGCGTCGTCGCGGCTGAGGTACTGGACCGACACCACATCGTCGGTGTTCTCCAGGTCTGTGCGCAGGGTGCTGCAGATGTCCTGCTCACATTCCGGGTCGAGCGACGAGATGTCCTCGGTGAGGAACACCTGTATCTCCACACGGTCGAGGAAGATCTTCTGCGTCTTGCCTGCCATCTGGACGACCAGCAGGCCCGCACCGAACAGGGCAAGCGAGATCGCGGTGGTGAGGATCATCGCGACGGTCATGGTGAGGTTGCGGCGCAGGCCGGTGGTGACCTCGCTGAACAGGAAGCTGGCGCGCATGGGGTGTGTAGGTCCTTCGGTTTGCCGGATGGACGGGTCTCGGAACGGTCGACTGGGTTACCGACCCACGCCGTACACACCGCGGGCTTCGTCGCGGACCACGCGGCCCAGATCGAGCTCGACGACCCGACGTCGCATCGCGTCGACGATGTGGTGATCGTGGGTGGCCATGAGCACGGTGGTGCCGGTGCGGTTGATGCGTTCGAGAAGCAGCATGATGTCCTGGCTGGTCTCGGGGTCGAGGTTGCCGGTGGGCTCGTCCGCCAGCAGCACCAGCGGCCGGTTCACGAACGCCCGCGCGATCGCGACACGCTGCTGCTCGCCACCCGACAATTCGGTGGGTAGGCGTCCTGCCTTGCCGGACAATCCGACGAGTTCGAGAACCTCGGGAACCGTCCGTTCGATCACGGAGCGGGGCTTACCGATGACCTCGAGCGCGAAGGAGATGTTCTCGGCCACGGTCTTGCGTTGCAGCAGCCGGAAGTCCTGGAAGACGCAGCCTAGGTTCTGGCGCAGTTTCGGCACGCGTCGCGCCGACAGCTTGTTGACGTGAAAATCTGCGACGTGGATCTCACCGCTGGTGGGTGCCTCCTCCCGCAACAGGAGCCGCATGAACGTCGATTTGCCGGAACCCGACGGTCCGATGAGGAAGACGAACTCGCCTTTGCCCACATCGACGGACACACCGTCCAGGGCGGGCCGGGTCGACGTCTTGTAGGACTTGGACACATTTTCCAGGCGGATCACGACGCCATGCTAGCCGTTATCCGAAAGTGACCTACTGTCCCGGTTCACCGGTCGGTTCGGTGCCCGATTCGCCGTCGAATCCCGGGAGTCCCGGGATCAGCGGCAATCGGAAGGGATTCGCGTCGGTCGTGGTCGCGGTGGGTGGCTGCGTACGGGTCGCCGGAGCGGGCGTGTCGCCCGGTGCCTCAGGTGTCTCGCCCGGTGTCGTCGTGACGGTGGGCGATTCTGTCGATGGCATCTCGGTCGTGGTGGTCGGATACCACTGCTCGGTCGTCTGCGCGGGTGGTGTGAACGGCACGTAGGGCGTCTCGGAGATGATGACGGCCTGCTGCGGTACGTCGACCTGGTCTGCCTGATCGACCGGCTGGTTGAGGGTCAGGTACAACACCCACAGCCCGGCCCACAGAAGACACATTGCGAGGGTCGCGGTACGAACCCGTCCGCCGAACAACCGTGACGGAATGCGGACAGGGCGGCGTTGCCGCTCGTCGGTCACGACGTCTCCGATCGTTCGACGACACTGGCGGTATCCAGTTGCGGCGTCACGGTGATGCCCTGCGCGCGGAGCGCCCCGGCGATGCGGGCGCGCAGCAGCCGGCCGACCTGGAACTGTTTGCCCGGCAGGGTCCGCGCGACGATGCGCACACTGACCTGATCGACTTCGAGGCTCTCGACACCCATGACGCTCGGCTCGTCGAGAAGCAACTCTCGCACGCGCTCCTCCTTGTAGGCGGCAACCCCGACCTCCCGCAGGATCTCGTTGACCGCGGAGATGTCGGCACTGACCGGGACCGGCACGTCGACAACGGCGCGTGCCCAGTCCTTCGACAGGTTGATGGCCTTGTTGATCTGCCCGTTGGGCACGGTGATCACCTCACCCGCGGCGCTGCGTACCCGGGTGACGCGCAGCGTCACGTCCTCGACGGTGCCGACAGCGTCCTCGGATGATCCTGTGACCGAAATCTGCACCGTGTCGCCGAAACCGTACTGACGTTCGGTGATGATGAAGAAGCCGGCGAGGATGTCCTGCACGACGCGCTGGGCCCCGAAACCCACGGCGGCGCCCACCACCGTCGCGGGCGCCACGAGACTGCCGATGGGCAGCGCGAGATAGTCGAAGACCTTGAGCGTGGCGATGATGTACACGAACGAGATCGCGATCCATGTCACGACCTGTGCCACAGAGTGCCGATGCTTCGTCGCTTCCGATCGCACGAGATCGTCGGATCGGGTGTAGCGGTCGTCGATCTTGCGGGTGATCCGGCCGCCGACCCACGCCACGAACCGCGCGATCAGCACCGCGCCCAACACTGTCAGCGCGATCAGCAGACCGCTCGACGACAGCCAGTCCCACATCATGCCCGAGGGAAACAGTGCTCTTCCTCCCTGAGAAGAACGACGTCGATCACAACATCTCCGCGAAGCGCAAAACTACTGGTTCTGATCTTCACCCATGCGCCAGCGGATGCCGGCTTCGAGGAAGCCGTCGATGTCGCCGTCGAGGACGCCGGACGGGTTGTTGACCTCGAACTCGGTGCGCAGGTCCTTGACCATCTGGTACGGGTGCAGCACGTAGGAGCGCATCTGGTTGCCCCAGGAGCTGCCGCCGTCGCCCTTGAGCGCATCCATCTCGGCGCGCTCTTCCTGACGCTTGCGCTCGAGAAGCTTCGCCTGGAGGACGCGCATCGCGGACACCTTGTTCTGCAGCTGCGACTTCTCGTTCTGGCAGGTGACGACGATGCCTGTGGGGACGTGGGTGAGGCGCACCGCCGAGTCGGTGGTGTTGACCGACTGTCCGCCCGGCCCGGACGACCGGTAGACATCGACGCGGACGTCGTTCTCGTCGATGTCGATGTGGTCGGTGGTCTCGACCACCGGCAGGACCTCGACCTCGGCGAACGAGGTCTGACGTCGGCCCTGGTTGTCGAAGGGGCTGATGCGGACGAGCCGGTGGGTGCCCATCTCGACCGACAACGTGCCGTACGTGTACGGCGCCTTGATCGCGAAGGTCGCCGACTTGATACCGGCCTCCTCGGCGTAGGAGGTGTCGTAGACCTCGACGCCGTAGCCGTGCTTGTCTGCCCAGCGGATGTACATACGCATGAGCATCTCGGCCCAGTCCGCGGCGTCGATACCACCGGCACCGGCGCGAATGTTGACGAGCGCGTCGCGCTGGTCGTACTCGCCCGACAGCAGCGTGCGCACTTCCATGGCCTCGATATCGACGCGCAAGGTCTCACGCTCGGAATCGGCGTCGGCCAGCGCGGATGCCATGGCATCGCCCTCTTCGCCTTCGGCGAGCTCGTAGAGCACGGGCAGATCCTCTAGGCGCTGCCGCAATTCCTCGACGCGGCGCAGCTCACTCTGGGCATGCGAGAGCTGGCTCGTGACCTGCTGGGCGTGTTCCTGGTCGTTCCACAGGTCTGGATCCGCCGCCTGATGTTCGAGCTCGTCGATACGGCGGCGCAGTTCCTCCACATCGAGAACCGACTCCACCGTCCGGAGGGTCGTCGCGAGCTCGGCCAGGTCTGCGGAAACATCGGGATGCACGATTCTCTAGGCTACCGGCTAGCGGCTAGCGTCTGACGCATGGCCACCGACTACACCGCCGATCTCGACCTCGCACTGCGTCTTGCCGACGCCGCCGACGCACTCACCCGCGACCGTTTCGGAGCGCTGGATCTGAGGGTCGACGACAAACCCGACCTGACACCGGTGTCCGATGCCGATCTCGCGGTGGAGCGTCTGATCCGGGGCACACTTGCCGCTGAACGACCCGGCGACGCGATTCTGGGCGAGGAATTCGGGGGCGAACCGGTCTTCGAAGGCCGGCAGTGGGTGGTCGATCCCATCGACGGCACCAAGAACTTCGTGCGGGGTGTGCCCGTGTGGGCGAGCCTGATCTCGCTTCTCGTCGACGGGGTGCCGGTCGTGGGCGTGGTCAGCGCGCCGGCGCTGAGCCGCCGGTGGTGGGCCTGCGCAGGCTTCGGCGCGTGGACGTCGCACGACGGTGGCGACCCACGCCTCATCACGGTGTCCGATGTGCGTTCGCTGGGGTCTGCGTCGCTGAGCTTCTCGAGCCTGTCGGGATGGAATGACCGCAATATCCGCGATCGGTTCGTCGACCTGACGGACGATGTGTGGCGCGTGCGCGCGTACGGCGACTTCTTCTCCTACTGCCTCCTTGCGGAGGGCGCACTCGAGATCGCGCTCGAGCCCGAGGTGTCACTGTGGGATCTGGCAGCGCTCGACGTGCTCGTCCGCGAGGCCGGTGGTGCGTTCACGAATCTCGACGGCACTGCGGGACCGCATGGCGGTAGCGCTGTCGCGACGAACGGCCCGCTCCAGGACGAAGTGCTCTCGCGGCTGAATTCCTGACGCCCATTCCCCACCGCCCGTGCCGCAATTCACGTGCTGCGCGGGCAGTATCGCCATGCCGACCCGCCCGGATCTTACTAGAGAGTAGACGCCGACCTTACTCCAGAGTAAGGTCGGCTCTCGTCCGCTCCGATACAAGAAACTTCTGGTGATCATGAGCAAGCAAGACAGTGTGTCCCGGAACACCCCACGCGACACGTCCGCCGTCGGCCTCAACCCGATCAAGCGGGACGCGATGGGAGCAGCGATGCGCGTCCTCTCGCGAATCACCGGCTCGGAACTTGCCGACCGTTACAACTTCCGGCAGGCGATCGACCGGGTGACGTACGAGTCCACCAAGACCGGCTTCAAGACCCTCGGTGCTGCGACCCGCACGTTCAAGAAGGTGTCCGGCGGAAACGGCCCCGAGCGTCTCGCTACGACGAAGAACGCCGACTATTTCGACCTCACCCCCACCGACGATCAGCAGATGATCGCGGAGACGGTGCGCGAGTTCGCCGCCGAGATCCTCCGTCCGGCCGCACACGACGCCGACGCTGCCGCAGCAGCACCCGCCGATCTGCTTGCACGCGCCGCGGAACTCGGCATCACGCTCGTCAACGTCCCCGAAGCATTCGACGGTGCCGCAGCCGAACGCGGGGTCGTCACCAACAGTCTCGTTGCCGAGGCCCTCGCACACGGCGACATGGGCCTCGCGCTGCCGATCCTCGCGCCGAGCGGCGTCGCGGTGGCGCTGACCGAGTGGGGCACCGACGAACAGCAGAAGACCTACCTGCCCGCGTTCGCCGGCGAGGACGTGCCGCAGGCCTCCGTCGTCATCGCTGAACCCCGCGCCCTGTTCGATCCGTTCGCGCTCCGCACGAAGGCGGTGCGGTCCCCGAGTGGGTACCGACTCAACGGGGTCAAGGCCCTCGTCCCAGCGGCCGGTAGCGCCGAACTGTTCATCGTGGCAGCGGAACTCGACGGCAAACCGTCGTTCTTCATCGTCGAAGCGAAGAGCAAGGGCGTCGTCGTGGAAGCCGACCCCAGCATGGGTCTGCGTGCCGCCGGCCTCGGCCGCCTCCTTCTCGAGGATGTCGCAGTACCGCAGTCGGCCCTCCTCGGCGACGAGAACCCGGACATTCGCGCGGAGCAGTACGCCGACGCGGTGCGGTTGTCGCGCCTCGGCTGGGCGTCGCTCGCCGTCGGCACCGGCCAGGCCGTCCTCGACTACGTCGTGCCGTACGTGAACGACCGCGAGGCATTCGGTGAGCCGATCAGCCACCGCCAGGCGGTCGCATTCATGGTGGCGAACATCAAGATCGAGCTCGATGGGCTCCGCCTCGTCACCCTCCGCGGTGCCGCGCGGGCCGAGCAGGGCCTCTCGTTCGCCCGCGAAGCCGCGCTCGCCCGCAAGCTTGCGACGGACAAGGGGATGCAGATCGGCCTCGACGGCGTCCAGCTGCTCGGTGGCCACGGCTTCACCAAGGAACATCCCGTCGAGCGTTGGTACCGCGACCTGCGCGCCATCGGCGTCGCCGAGGGCGTTGTCCTCGTCTGAGCGGCCCGGACACACACAAGGAACCTGTGATGATCAATCTCGAACTTCCCAAGAAGCTCAAGGCTTCTGCGAATCAGGCCCACCAGGTCGCCGCTCAGATCTTCCGGCCCGTCTCCCGCAGGTACGACCTCGCGGAACACGAGTACCCGGTCGAGCTGGACACGATGGCGGCAATGGTCGAGGCGCTCAACGATTCCGGCCAGGGCGCCGCAGGCGCAACGCTCGGCCGCGAGGGTAAAGCCAAGGAGTCGAGCGGCAGCAATGCCAACGGCGGAAACATGGCCGGCCTCCTCAATGTCATCGAAACATGCTGGGGCGACGTCGGATTGACGCTGTCCATCCCGTATCAGGGCCTCGGCAACTCCGCCATCGCCGCGGTCGCGACCGATGAACAGCTCGAACGCTTCGGCAAGGTGTGGGCCTCGATGGCCATCACCGAGCCCAGCTTCGGATCCGATTCCGCCGCCGTGACCACCACCGCCGTCCTCGACGGCGACGAGTGGGTCCTCAACGGCGAGAAGATCTTCGTCACCTCCGGTGAGCGTTCTTCGCATGTCGTCGTCTGGGCATCGGTCGACAAGTCGAAGGGCCGTGCCGCGATCAAGTCGTTCGTCGTGCCACGCGACGCTCCCGGACTGAGCGTCGCCCGGCTCGAGCACAAGCTCGGCATCAAGGCGTCCGACACTGCGGTGCTGCTGCTGCAGGACTGCCGCATCCCCAAGGACAACATCCTCGGATCACCCGAGGTCAACGTCGAGCAGGGGTTCGCCGGGGTCATGCAGACCTTCGACAACACCCGCCCGATCGTTGCGGGCATGGCGATCGGCCTCGGCCGTGCCGCGCTCGAAGAACTGCGCAGCATCCTGTCCGAGGCAGGCGTCGAGGTCAGCTACGACGTTCCGGCGAACAACCAGCACGCAGCCGCCGCCGAATTCCTTGCTCTCGAAGCAGATTGGGAGGCCGCCTACCTGCTCGCGCTGCGGGCGACGTGGATGGCCGACAACAAGAAGCCCAATTCGCTCGAGGCCTCGATCTCCAAGGCGAAGGCCGGCCGCACCGGCACCGCGGTCTCGCTCAAGGCCGTCGAGCTCGCGGGCACCTACGGCTATTCGGAGCGACCGCTGCTCGAGAAGTGGGCGCGCGACAGCAAGATCCTCGACATTTTCGAAGGTACGCAGCAGATCCAGCAGCTGATCGTGGCACGTCGCGTGCTCGGCAAGTCGTCCTCCGAACTCAAGTAGCAGAGCAATTCGGGCCCTACCCGGGGCAGGAAAGCCCTCGCCACACTCATATGTGGCGAGGGCTTCGACGTGGGATGAGCAGGAGGGTTGAACGACAAAAAGCGAAGGCCGGTCTTCCGAATTCGGAAGACCGGCCTTCGCGTTGGTAGCGGGGACAGGATTTGAACCTGCGACCTCTGGGTTATGAGCCCAGCGAGCTACCGAGCTGCTCCACCCCGCGTTGCAAGAACAAAGTTACACGTACGGGGGAACGAAAGGCAAATCGCCTGAGTCAGCGAGGTTTTGACGCTCGATTGGGTGACCCGAGTCACCATTCACCCATGATCCCCGACACATAACGGATGAATAACATCTTTGTGACGAGAGCGTGATTTTCTCTTATGACCTGCAGAAACGCGCTGGCTCATCTCACATTTTGGATATGAATCGGGGAAATCTGCCGGATGACGCCTCCCTCGATCCCCTTGTACGGTCGGTTCCGGTTCGAATCAACCGAACCACCACCGGACCGCCGCCGCTGAGTCTGCCCCGCGGGAACCGGTGCCTACGAAGATCTTCGGAGGGGCAGAAGCACTGCACAACCCGCCAGGCCAAACGTGGCGAGGGAGTGCCGTTGCCGCGAGCGCGAGAGGACCCACAGCATGACCACACCGTTCACCAAGCGCGCCCTTCGTACCGTCGTCGTGACCGGCGCGCTCGCCGCCATTCCGCTCGGCCTCGCCGCCGGCACCGCGTCCGCTGCTTCCCACAACTGGGACGGCGTTGCGCAGTGCGAAAGCGGTGGCAACTGGGCGATCAACACCGGCAACGGCTACTACGGTGGCCTGCAGTTCTCGCAGAGCACCTGGGAGGCCAACGGCGGTGCAGGGAACGCCGCCCACGCGTCGAAGGCGGAGCAGATCCGGGTCGCCGAGAACACGCTGCAGACCCAGGGCCCCGGCGCGTGGCCCACCTGCGGCCAGTACCTGACCACCGAGAGCGCACCGGCAGCACCCGCACCCGAGGCACCTGCCGCCCCGGCCGTACCCGATGCACCGATCGCCGAGGTGGCCGCACTCCCGGCCGAGGTCCAGCAGGCCATCGACGCTGCGGCCGATCTCGCCGCGCAGCATGGTTTCGATGCGCAGTTCTCGCAGCTCGTCAGCGTCGCCGGACTCTGATCCGGACTCGACAACGAGTACCGAACAACGAAAAGGACCCGCCGTCGGCGGGTCCTTTTCTCTCGTCAGTGGCCGTCAGCCGCCACTCGACTGGTAACTCTCGACTGCACGCTGCACTCTCGCGAGCGCATTGCCGTACGCATCGAAGTCGCCACTGCTCTGTGCATTGGCCAGCTCGTCGAGCGCTGAATCGAGTTCGGCGACCGCCGACTCACGGCTCGCGGGTGGAACTGTCGCAGAGGGTGCTCCGGGCTCCGGCTGCTGTCCGTCGTCGGGCACCGCACCTTCGGCCGTCTCGGAGCGGGTATCGTCCTCGACCTCCGCGCTCGACACAGCCGAACCGCCCGGAGCCGTCGCGGCATCGCCCACACCCTGACCGAACACCTGGTCCAGCGCTGCCGCCAGGGTCGGTGCGTAACCGATCCGCACTCCACCGCCCGAGCCCGGCTCGCGGTAGCTGACCAGTACGCGCGAGAGCTGCGGGAACGTGGATGTACTCCCCGCCGTCGGGTTACGTTCGGTGTACATCGGCTGGACGTACAGAATGCCGCCCTCGGCGATCGGCAATGTCAACAGGTTGCCGTACTGGATCCTGTTGGATCTCTCGAGCAGCGTCCGTTCCGATGCGACACGGGTGTCGGAGATCATCGCGTTCTGCGTCTGCTCCGGGCCGAAGGTCTGGGTATCGGTCGGTAATTGCAGAATCGTGAACTGCCCGTAGTTCTCCGGGTCTGCCTCCACCGAGATGTAAGCGGACAGGAACTGCCGGTTGTAACCCACCATCGCGGAGGTCAACCTGAATCTGGGGTCGGCAGTCTCCTCGTCGCCCATCAACAGGTAGTACGGCGGCTGATTGGCGGTGGTGTCCACCGTCGGGTCCGCCGGCACCGACCAGAACGCGTTGTTGGTGAAGAACTCGAGCGGCTCGTCGACGTGGTACTTCGCGAGCATTTCCCGCTGAACCTTGAACAGATCCTCGGGGTAGCGGAAGTGCGAGCGGAGTTCGTCGGAGATCTGATCCTCCGACGTCACGGCGTCGGGGAAGACACCCATCCATGCGTTGAGAACGGGATCCTGCTCGTCGACCTGGTAGAGCGTGACCGAGCCGTCGTACGCGTCGACAGTGGCCTTCACCGAGTTACGGATGTACGAGACTTCCTTGCGAGGAAGCAGACGCCCGGTGTTCTGGTCGACGCTGTCCTCGAGGAGACCTTCGAGTGAGCTGCGCTGCGCGTAGGGATAGTTGTCGAGCGTGGTGTACGCGTCGACGATCCACACGATGCGGCCGTCCACGGCTGCCGGGTAGGCATCGCCGTCGGCGGTGAGCCACGGAGCCACCTTGGTGACACGGTCGCGCGGGTCGCGGTTGTACAGGATCTTCGAGTCGCCACCGATTGCGCTGGAGAAGAGAATGTTGCGCTCGGCATACGTCGCAGCGAATGCGAACCTGTTGATCCAGTTGCCGATGTCGACGCCGCCCTCACCCGTGTAGGTGTAGGTCTCGGTATCGGTGTCGTACTCCCGGGGGGCAGCCCCGTCCCCTCCACCGACGATCGCGTAATCGGGGTTGGCCTCGGCGATCACCTCGCCGAAGTAGATGCGCGGCTGCTCGACGGGGATGACCTGGTTGCCTGCCGCCTGCGACGCGAGGTCGCTGATCATGTAGACCGGGTAGCCGCTGTTGCTGTTCGCGGCTTCTTCGGCCGAGGTGCTCGCGGCAGCGTTCACCCGGTTTGCGGGAGCCGCGACGAGTCCGTTGCCGTGGGTGTACACGGTGTGGCGGTTGATCCAGTCGGTCTGGTTCCCGGTGAGACTCGTGGGAGACAACTCACGAGCTGCGACGATGTAGTCCTCGACGCGGCCGTCGACCTCGTAGCGGTCGATATCCAGAGACTCGGGATATCCGTAGAAGTTCTTGAGCTGAGTCTGCTGTGTGAAGGTACGAGGCAGCACGTTCGGATCGAGAAGGCGGGTGTTCGCGATCGTCGTGAGGTCGGCCGGGACCTCCTCGGGCGAAACCGTGCCCACACCCGGATAGTCCTCGTACGTGACCTTGTCGTCGGTGATGCCGTAGGCCTCGCGCGTGGCCGCGATGTTCCGCTCGATGTACTCGCGTTCCTTGACGGCTGCGTTCGGTCGGACCGAGAACTGCTCGACCATGAGCGGGTAGATCGCGCCCACGAGAATCGACGAGAGCACCAGCAGCGCTGTGGCAAGTGCAGGAATCCGCAGATCGCGGAACACGATCGCCGCGAAGAACGCGATCGCACAGATGATCGCGATCGCCATGAGGATCAACTTGCCGGGCAGCACCGCATTGATGTCGGTGAAGCCGGCACCGCTGAACGTGGGCTCTTTCCGGCCGCTCCACAGCAGTTCGTAGCGGTCGAGCCAGTAGGCCACGGCCTTGAAGGCGACGAACAACCCCGCGAGCACGGCCAGCTGGATACGCGCGGCCTTGGAAATGCTGCCACCGCTGCCGCCGCGACCTGCGAGCCGGATTCCACCGAAGACGTAGTGCGTGACCAGGCTTGCGAAGAATGCCAGGATGATCGCCACGAACAACCAATTGAGGACGAACCGGAAGAACGGCAGGTCGAAGGCATAGAACCCGACATCCAACCCGAACTGCGGGTCGGTGGTGCCGAACGATCCCCCATTGAAGAACATCTGGACCGTCACCCAGCTCGACTGGGCGATCAGGCCGGACAACACACCGATGCCGATCGGAATGCCGAGACCGAAGGCGCGCATCCGCGTCATGACCGTCGTCCGGTATCGCGCGATCGGGTCGCCGGGCCCGGCAGTGGGCACGAATACCGGGCGCGATCGGTAGGCGAGGAACAGGGCAAGCCACAGCACCGCCGCCACCAGGATGCCGACGACGAGGAACAACGCGACTCGTGTCAGGAGAACTTTGACGTAGACGGCGCGGAAGTCGACAGAGCCGAACCACAGCCAGTTGGTATAGGTATCCAGAATTCTCGGGCCGAGGAGCAGCAACACGGCCACCACCAGGGCAAGTATCAGCAGAGCCTTGCTTCGTTTCGACAGGCTCGGTACTCCGGTCGGGGGCCTCATGCCCACGTGCCACGCTCCCAACTCGTACGGCGACGCGGGGATCCGCGCCGTCTCCACCTCGTGTCACAACCCGGTGACCGTTTCGCCCTACTCTACGGAAACCGTGTGCCGAGGGTGCACCCACCGCTCCGGTGGACACATTCAGTTCTCTCGGATGTCAGGATAGGCATGTGAACGATCACCTTCCTGTTCCTTCTCCCGATGCGCTCTCGCATGCCGTCCACGAGATCATCGACTTCGTCGATGCGGAGGGCTGGGACCGGCCTCCGGTGATGTTCGCGCTGGTCCCCACCGCGCTGCTCGCGGCAGCGGAACCGACCCTCAGCGACCAACTCGACGACGGCCACGAGTACACGCCGATCGTCCAGCATCTGCTGCCCGACGACGTCGAAGGTGGCAGTCCTGCACTGGACGAGTTCCTCGCGACCACCAGCTGGCCGGAGTCGGTATCCGGGTGTGCGCTCGTGCAGGAGATCGTGGTGCTTCCCCCGAGCGCGGAAACCGACCTGGACGAGGCCCTCGTCCCCCGGCTCGCCGACCGGCACGCAGCCGACGACGCGGCGCTCGGCGCTGCGCATGCTCATCCCGACCGTCGGGAGGCTCGCCTGATCACCGCGGTGCTGCGCGACGGCCCGTCGATGAGCCTGCTCGAACTTCGCCCCACCGACGACGATCCCTTCGCGGGCGCCGAACTGCGCGTCGCCGATGATCTCGCGCCCCAGGTCGTCGAGGCGCTGTACGCGACGCTCGAGGCCGAGAACGACGACTGAGCCGGGCCTCCGTCCCATCGCGCTCGGTCGGTCACCGATCGGTTGAATCGCGGTCGATTCAACCGCAGGTCGGTTCAATCGCAGGTCGGGGCGTCGCCGCCCGAGGTGACCGACGCGAGTGCGTCGATCGCGCCTTCGAGGGTCTCCACCTCGATCAACCGGACCCCGTCGGGGGCTCCCGACAACGCCTCGGCGCAGTTGTCGGCCGGAACCAGGAAGAACTCGGCGCCGCCCTCCTCGGCCGCAGTCAGCTTGTGGGTGATGCCGCCGATCGGGCCAACGACGCCGTCGGAGTCGATCGTGCCGGTGCCCGCGACATGCGCACCGCCGTTGAGTGCACCCGGGCTCAGCTTGTCCACGACAGCGAGGCTGAACATCAGGCCCGCCGACGGGCCACCGACATCGGCCAGGTTGAACGAGACGGTGAACGGCACCTCTGGAGTCTCTTCGGTGCCGATACCGAGGAAACCCTTGTCCGGGTCGCCCGGGCGCTCCCCGACAGTGACGGGAACGACTTCCTCGGAGCCGTCACGTTCGACCGTGATCTCGAGGTCGCTGCCCGGCTCGGTGTCGCCGACCGCGCGCTGGACCTGACCGGCGGTGCTGACCGTATTACCGCCCACGGCGAGGATCCGGTCGCCTTGCTGCAGCAGATCCGTCGCCGGGGCGTCGTCGGCCACCTGTGCGACACGGAGGGTGACGGGCATGTCCAGATAGTGGAGTGCTGCAAGTTCGGCACTGCGCTCGGACTGCGCGAACTGCGCGTGATCTGCCGCCTTGACCTCGTCCTTACTGCGGGTCGGCGGATACACCTGCTCACGCGGCGCCAGACCGTAGCGTCCGCTGAACCAGGCCAGGAACGTCTGGGCCAGGGTCAGATTGTCGGTGACACCGACCGTGGTCATCACCAGTTCACCGGTCGTGGGGTCGGGTTCGGTGCCCTCGAGTTCGATGACCGGTGTTCCATCGACGTCGCCGAGAGTATTGAAGGTCGGCCCCGGACCGAGTGCGACGTAGGGCACGCGCACATTGAATGCCAGCACCGCGAGGACCACTACCGGGAGCAGGACGGCAAGGGGCATCACGAGGCGTCGATTCACCCGGCCAGGGTAGCGGGCGGGCGATGTTCGCGTTCAGCGTGACCACACCGACCGTTTCAAGCTCCGTCCCCTTGTACCGTTGACGGTATGAGCGACACCCCCTTCGGATTCTCGAACCCCGACGACGATCCCGATCGCAAGAAGGACGGGGGGTCCGACAGCGGTGCAAGCGGCTCGGAGGGCGGTAGCCCGTTCGGTTTCGGACTGCCCGGCAGCGGCGGCGACAACCCGTTCGGCGCGCAGGGCTTCGACCCGTCCCAGTTCGGCCAGATGCTGAGCCAATTCGGTCAGATGCTCAGCGGAATGGGCAGCGCGATGGGAACAGGTGGGTCCGGCCCGGTCAACTACGATGTCGCCACCAAGCTGGCGCGTCAGCAGATCGGGTCGGTCACCCCGGTATCCACGGGCACCACCGATGCCGTGCGCGACGCGGCACGCCTGGCCGAGTTGTGGCTCGACGCTGCGACGACACTGCCTGCGGGCGCCACCAAGGCCGTGGCATGGACACCCGTCGACTGGCTCGACAACACGCTCGACACCTGGAAGCGTCTCGCCGACCCGATCGCCGAGCAGGTCAACGGCATGATGGTGCAGGGACTTCCCGAGGAAGCCCGAACCATGGTCGGGCCGATGATGGGCATGTTCTCCCAGATGGGCGGCCTCGCGTTCGGTTCGCAGCTCGGTCAGGCACTCGGCCAGCTCTCGAAGGAAGTACTCACCTCGACCGACATCGGGATCCCACTCGGACCGGAAGGTACCGCGGGGTTGATGCCCGCGGCCATCGAATCGTTCGGTGAGGGACTCGAGCAGCCGGCGCAGGAAGTGCTGGTGTTCCTGGCGGCACGCGAATCCGCCCACCAGCGGCTCTACAGCCATGTGCCGTGGCTGCGTCAGCGGCTGCTCGGCGCGGTCGAGGAGTACGCCCGCGGAATCAAGATGGACTTCTCGGCCATCGAAGATCTCGCGCAGGGCATCGATCCGGCGTCGCTGACCGACCCCGCGAAGATTCAGGAGCTCCTCGGCCAGGGCGCGTTCGAACCTCAGACCACACCGGAACAGAAGGCCGCGCTCGAACGGCTCGAGACGATGCTGGCACTGATCGAGGGCTGGGTCGAGATCGTGGTGTCGGACGCTCTCAGCGATCGTCTCCCCGGTGTGTCGGCGCTGAGCGAGACGCTCCGCCGTCGACGCGCCACGGGCGGTCCCGCAGAGCAGACCTTCGCGTCGCTGGTGGGCCTCGAACTCCGGCCCCGGAAACTGCGGGAGGCCGCGACGCTGTGGCGTCGCCTCACCACCGATGCGGGCGCGGACGCGCGCGACAAGGTCTGGGCACACCCCGACCTGCTCCCGGATTCGTCCGATCTCGACAACCCCACCGCATTCGTCGACCGAGTCATCGGGGACGAAACCGACTCGTTCGACGACCCCATCGCGCAGCTGAAGGCGATGATGGAACGCGAAGAGAACGAACGCGAGAAGAACTCGGACGACGAGAATCCCGACGAATCGCACTGAGACCGTCTTTACGCTGGTCACAGGGATTCAGCCCTGTGGATAACCCGGGCCGGACAACCCCGGACGAAGCAACGCGGCTGAGAAGCTTCCCGGTATGACCAGTTCCCTGCGCACCGAAGCTTCGGTCGATACTGAGACGCACCCCGGCCTCTCGTTCGATCCCTCGCTGCTCGTGTTGAGACGTTCCGATGGTCGCGTGCAGCTCGGGTGGGGACCCGAGACCGGGCGCATCATCGTTCCTCCCGAAGGTCTCGACGAATTCGATGTGCGTACCGTGCTGCAGTTGCTGGACGGTACGCATTCCGATGACGAACTGGTCGCCACCGCCGTCGAGCGCGGCGCGGATGCGGCCGGGGTTCGATTGCTCCTCGACGACCTCGTGGCAACCGGGATCGTCCGGGGCTCGGCACCACCCCGTACACGTGTAGCCCCCGAGCCCGCGCAGCGGATCCGGATCTACGGTGACGGCCCGCTCGCCGATGCACTGTGCACGCAGCTGTCGTTGCGGGACACCAAATGGTTTCGGGCGAGTCGGTACACCGGCGACGAACGGCTCCGCGAAGACCTCGCGTGCGTGGTCCTGGCGGACGTCCAGGTGCCCGATCCACTCGTGGTGCGCGACCTCATGCGTCACCGCGTACCGCATCTGACGGTCCGTACGAGGGACGGGCGCGGAATCGTGGGTCCGTTCGTCGTCCCCGGCAGCACGAGCTGTCTGCGGTGTGCGGATCTGACCCGCACCGACCTCGATCCGTCGTGGCCCGTACTCGCCGCCCAGCTGTGGGACAGGCCGGGGCACGCCGAACGCGCGGTGGTTCTCGCCACTGCTGCCCTCGCCTTGGGAGAGCTCGACGCAATTCTTGCCGGAGCCACGTCGCCCGCTGTGGCCGATCACACCGTGGAAGTGGATCTGTCGTCATACCGACTTTCGAGGCGCCGCTGGTTTCGCCATCCGGACTGCGAGTGCACCGGGTGACCCGGACCCCGGGGCGGCCATCATGTAGGTGCGGTCAGGCATGATGGTGTGCGTGGCAGACATCCCTCGCAGAAGTTCTTCCCGCACGGCCAAACTCGCGACCATTCCGTTGGGCATCGCGGGACGCGCCGCAGTGGGCTTCGGCAGGCGTCTTGCCGGAGGCGATCGCAACGAGATCGACGCCGAGATGGCTGCGAAGGCTGCCGAGCAGCTGTTCACCGTGCTGGGCGAGCTCAAGGGCGGCGCAATGAAGCTCGGACAAGCGCTCAGCGTGATGGAGGCTGCGGTTCCCGAGGAGTTCGCCGAGCCGTATCGAGAAGCACTGACCAAGCTCCAGGCGGAGGCCCCGCCACTGCCTGCCAAGGCCGTGCACCATATGCTCGACCAACAGCTCGGCACCAAGTGGCGCGAGCGTTTCGCATCGTTCGACGACGTACCGACCGCGTCGGCCAGTATCGGCCAGGTGCATCGAGCAGTGTGGTCCGATGGCCGCGACGTTGCGGTCAAGGTTCAATATCCGGGCGCCGACGAGGCACTGCGCGCAGATCTGAAGACGCTGTCGAGGTTCGCGAGCCTGTTCTCGACCGTGATGCCGGGCACCGATGTCCGGGCAATCCTCGATGAACTCTCGGATCGCACCGAGGAAGAACTCGACTATCGCACCGAGGCCGACAATCAGCGTGCGTTCGCGAAGGTCTTCGAGCACGACCCACAGTTCGTAGTGCCCCGCGTCGTCGCGAGCGCCCCCAAAGTCACTGTGACCGAATGGCTTTCCGCTACGCCCTTGTCATCGATCATCACCGGCGGCACACGTGAGCAACGTAACCGCGCGGGTGCCCTGCTCGCCGAGTTCCATTTCTCCTCGCCGGCACGAGTGGGCTTGCTGCACAGCGATCCGCACCCGGGCAATTTCATGCTGCTCGACGACGGACGTCTCGGCGTCATCGATTTCGGCGCCACGGCAGCGATGCCGGACGGCTTTCCACCGGTGCTGGGCCGGATGGTCCGACTGGCACTCGACGAACGGTTCGACGAGCTGACACAGCTGTTGTACGACAACAAGTTCGTGCTGCCCGGCCGGACGGTGACGGACCGGGAGATCGCCGATTACCTCCGCCCGTTCACCGACCCGATCCGGACCGAGTCGTTCCATTTCACTCGCTCATGGCTACAGCAGGTGGCCGGTGTTGCCACCGACTTCTCCAGTCCTCAGTTCCGGACCGCCCGGACGTTGAATCTCCCGCCCGAATATCTGAGCGTCTTCCGGGTCCTGCTGGGTTCGGTGGGGATCTGCGCCCAGCTCGACGCGTATGCGCCGTACATGCGGATCCTCACCGAGTGGCTGCCCGCGTTCGTCGACGAGTGACCGCCCCGCGCGGCCGTGGGGAGCATGTCCCCCCACGGCCGCCGGAGCGGCTCATGCACATACCAATTCCTTGTCGGGATCGGTGACCACGGGATTCTTGCGTGGCCGCCCGCGGGGGCGCTTGCGTGCGACGATCGCTCCGCGGTCGAGGATTTCGCCGCCCCACACGCCCCAGGGCTCTTCGCGGTCGAGGGCTGCTGCCAGGCAGCGAGAGCGCACTGGACATGCGGAACACAGTTCCTTGGCGCGTTCGAGACCGTCGGGTGTCTCCGCGAACCACAGGTCCGGGTCGTAGTTGTGGCACGGCAGGATTCCGGCACGCACACCGGTATCTCCGTCGGAATCGTGCGGGGCGGTCGACAGAGTGTCGCTCGGCACGAGAACTCCTTTTCGGTGGTTCGGATGGAATGCGGTGCGAACCGAGCCGAAAATCAGAAAGGCCACGGTCCGCTGGGCGGGGTCCGTGGCCTGGAATCGGATGCGTCTACCGGAGGCGAACCTCGGGCAGAGTCCTGACCACGGACGAGACGGCTGCTGCACGCTCACGACGGGCGCGCGGAGCAGCCACGTCGGCTGCCCCGGCGGCGGGGGCAGCGATGAGCGCGAGCGCTGTGAAGCCGAGCATCGGTGCTACCTCCTACCGTGATTCGTGCACGGGCTCTCCCGTGACATCGTCATCCAGAGTAGTGATGCCTCCGCGGATGGCACAAGTTATTTTCTACCTGCGGTTTTGTCGCGATCTATGCCTTCCCGCGCCCGATCGCGGTTACGGTGGACGCATGGCACTCGCGACGACGAGATTCCTTCCGGTACTCGATTGCCCCGATCCACGGGCCCTCGCCGGCTTCTACGGCGAACTGCTCGGCTGGCGTATCTCGGATGACCGGGACGAGTGGGTGGAACTCGCCCGGGACGATGCCACTGCGATGGCATTCCAGCGCGCACCGGACTTCGTTCCTCGCATGTGGCCGGGAGAAGGCGTCTTCGCCCACCTCGACTTCCACGTCCCCGACCTCGATGATGCCGAGCGAGTGGCACTCGACCTCGGTGCCACCCGCATCGACGGCCTCTCGCCGGCGACGTCCTTCCGGGTGTTCCGCGATCCGGCAGGACACCATTTCTGCCTGTGCAAAGGCTGACACGCCCTACTATCCGGTCGCTTCACCTGCACGAACAGAGTCGACTCCGCCGCGCATGTCCGCCAGGAATTTGTCGATCGTGATCAGTTCTTCCGCGCTGTAGGTGTCGAGCGCGGTGGTCGCGCTCGCAAGCAATGGGCCGAAGAACGCCCACCCTCGCTCCTTCGCCGCCGCTGTGACCTCGAGCAGAACTCGTCGACGGTCACGGTCGTCGCGTCGCCGACGCACGTGCCCCGCTTTCTCCATTCGGTCGATCAGCGCTGTCACGGACGCCGATTCGAGATGGAGCTGCTCACGCAACCAGGTCGGTGTCGCAGGGCGGGTGGCGCGATCAGCATCGAGCAAGCAGATCAATGCTCGGACGTCGGTGGCATGCATGCCGTTCACCCGGGCGAATTCTGCTCCGAGCAGGTGCAGCTCGACCACGAGGGCACGCAGCTGATGCACTGTGCCGAGCGAATTCCCGGCGGGTGTGGATTCTGCAGCCATGATGTTCTCCCGGCCTCGACAGCATTGGCACGGCACTCTACTATCTCGACCTAACAAGTATCTCGATGCATAGAGCTATTCAGGAGGTTCGGATGCCCGCTGTATCGATCACCGACTTCGCCACCACCGCCGAGGGCGCCGCGTTCTACCGCGCCTACGATCGAGTGCTCGAGAAGTGGCCGGCCGACATCACCAGCACGGATCTGGATTCGGAGTACGGGACGACCCGTGTGAACTCCTGCGGTCCTGACGGCGCGCCACCCGTCGTGCTACTGCCTGGCGGCGGAGCGACGTCCACGGTGTGGTTCCGCAACGTCGCGGCTCTCGCGACGAGGCATCGGGTGCACGCGATCGACCTGATAGGAGACGCCGGCCGGAGCGTCGCCGACGGCACACCGATCAAGTCCACGAGCACGTTGCTCTCGTGGCTCACCACCGTCGTCGACGGAATGGGCGCCGAATCCTTCGGACTGATCGGCCATTCGTACGGGGCGATGATCGCCCTCGCCTATGCGCTGCGCGCACCCGATCGCGTCGAGAAGCTGATCCTGCTCGACCCCACTTCGTGCTTCGCCGGGATGCACCCTCGGTATCTGGCCCGCGCGCTGCCGATATTGCTCCGCCCGAGCGCGAAGCGTCAACGCAGCTTCATCGCGTGGGAGACGAACGGCCACGCGATCGACGAGCACTGGCTGGACTTGTCGGCGCAGGGCGCCGCATACTTCCCGGCGACGAAGACCGTCGTTCCACCTCGTCCTGAGCCGGCCCACCTTCGTTCCATGAAACCCGACACGACCGTCATCCTCGCGGCCGACAGCAAGGCCCACGACAGTCGCCGCGTTGCCGCCGACATCGCGAAGACACACCGACAGATCCGGGTGGTGACCCTCGACGAAGCCACACACCACACGATGCCGATGACACCCGCGGCCGCACTCGACACGGAACTGGTCCGCGCTCTCCACCCACAGAGGTGAGTGAGGGTTTCCAGGCCGAGACCGGATCGCAACCGACCCAACATCGCCCCGCAACCCCCTCCGCCTTATGGCGTGCAACTATCTGGTGGTGCAGAAGTTGTGTGTGGGCTCAATGTTGCGTGTGTTGTCGATTTCGGCTGCGGCCGTGGCCCTCGGGATCGGAGCAAGCACGCCGGCCGCGGCGGAGCCTCAACCGTCGGAGAGTAGTGCGGTTTCGAACCGGGCACCGCATGTGGTGGAGACACGGATACTCTCCCCCACCCATACCGTCGTCGATGTCTATTCGCCCGCGATGGATCGAGTGATCTCCAACGACGTTCTCCGCCCCGCACACGGCGGCTCGCTGCCCACGCTCTATCTCCTCAACGGTGCACTCGGCGGCGAGGACGGCGTCGGCTGGATGAACAATTCACAGGCACCCGAATTCTTCGCCGACAAGAATGTGACGGTCGTACTGCCGGTCGGCGGACGCCTCAGCTTCTACACGGATTGGGGGGCCGCCGACCCGATCCTGGGCGTGAACATGTGGGAGACCTATCTGACCCGGGAACTGCCGGGTGTCATCGACCGTGAGTTCGGCGGGACCGGACTCAACGCCGTCGCGGGGTTGTCGATGAGTGGCGGGCCCGCACTGGATCTCGCGATCCAAGCGCCGGAGTTGTATCAGGCCGCCGCATCGTTCAGTGGGTGTCCGGCACCGAGCAACCTTCTTGCCACCGTGGGTATCTCGACGATGATCGCCAGTGGTCTGAACAACCCCTTCAACATGTGGGGCCCGCCCGGCAGCCGAGGGTGGAGAGCGCACGATCCCGCAGCCAACGCCGCGAAACTGGCGGGCACCGCCGTGTACGTCAGCGCGTCCCGCGGAGCTGTCGGCGCGGTGGACAAGATCCCCGACGGTGCGATCCCGCCGGTCGGCGGCATGGTGGTCGAGGCACTCGTCCACCGATGCACCGCACTGTTCGTCGACGCCCTCGAAGAAGCGGGTGTCCCCGCGACAGTGTCGATGCGCGACACCGGTGCACACACGTGGGCGCTGTTCGAAGATCAGCTACGCGAGGCGTGGAGCACCACGATCGCCCCCGCACTGCAGACGCGCTGAGCCCTACAGGTCGAGGGCCTCTGTGGTCCGCTCACCGCGCACGAGCGCGAGGACGTCGGCCCCGAACTGTTCGAGCTTCCTCGCACCGATGCCCGGGATCGCCACGAGCGCCCGAGCGTCGGCGGGTTGCTGTTCGGCGATCGCGACCAGGGTGTTGTCGGTGAACACCACGTAGGCGGGCACTTTGAGCTCCTTCGACCGGTCGCGTCGCCAGTCCTTCAGCGCCACCAGCAGGTCTTCATCGAGGTTCGACGGACACCCTTCGCACCGGCCGAGCTTCGTGGAGGTCGACGTCATCAACGACTTCCCGCAGACCCGGCACTGCGGGCGCTTCTTCTTCGGCGGCGCCGGTTCGACGATCTTCGACGCAGGCGAACTGTCGGGGATCAAACCCAGTAGGAATCGTGATCGACGGCGAGACTTGCGTCCACCCTCGGTACGCGACAGCGCCCAGGACAGCTGCAGGTGCACGCGCGCACGCGTCACCCCGACATACAGCAGCCGACGTTCTTCCTCGATGCCGGCTTCGTCCGGTGCGGTGTCCTTGTCGCCTGTGACGTGCGTGATCGGCAGCATGCCGTCGGTGAGCCCGACGAGGAACACGGCGTCCCACTCGAGCCCCTTCGCCGCATGCAGCGACGCGAGGGTGACGCCCTGCACGGTCGGTGGCTGCCGGGCTTCGGCGCGCGCGGCGAGATCGCGTAGCAGGCTCGCAAGGGTGAGGTCCGGTTCGTGTTCGAGGAGTTCCTCGGTGAGCTGCACGAGAGCGGTGAGCGACGCCCACCTCTCGCGTGCCTGGGTGCCTGCGGGTTCGGCGTCGGTCAGGCCGAGCGGGACGAGGGTGGCCCGGACCAGGCTGATCAGGTTGGTTCCGCGGTCTGCGTCCTCGGGCAGGTCGTCGCGCGAGCCGGTCTTCCGCAGCTCGTTCACTGCCTGGCGCACTTCGGCGCGCTGGAAGAACCCTTCGCCCCCGCGTACCTGGTAGGGAATGCCGGTCTCGGTGAAGGCCTGTTCGTAGGCCTCGGACTGAGCATTGATCCGGTACAGCACGGCGATCTCGGACGCCGCCACACCGTCGCGCAGCAGCTTGGCGATGGCCTTCGCGACAGCTTTCGCTTCGGCAGGTTCGTCGTCGTACTCGGCGAAGACCGGCTCGGGCCCCGATGGGCGCTGACCGATCAGCTGGAGCCTGGTTCCGGCGATCCGGCCCCGCGCCTGGCCGATCACCCGGTTCGCAAGGTCGACGACCTGCGGGGTCGATCTGTAGTCGCGTTCGAGCCGGACCATGGTGGCTTCGGGAAACCGGCGGGAGAAGTCGAGCAGGTGCTTCGGTGAGGCGCCCGTGAACGAGTAGATCGTCTGGTTCGCGTCGCCGACCACCGTCAGGTCGTCTCGCTCGCCCAGCCATGCGTCGAGCACACGCTGCTGCAACGGCGTCACGTCCTGGTATTCGTCGACGACGAAACAGCGATATCGGTCGCGGAACTCCTCGGCCACCGTGGGGTTGTTCTCGAGGGCACCAGCCGTCTGCAGCAGCAGATCGTCGAAGTCGAGATAGATGCCGTCCTCGCCCCGGTTCTTGAGGAATTCGTATGCGGCGTAGACCTTCGCGACCCGCTCGGCGTCGGCGGGTGGCTCACGCCGTGCCCGAGCCGCTGCTGCGGGGTAGTCCTCGGGTGCGTGGAGCGACCCTTTCGCCCATTCGATCTCGGAGAGGAGGTCGCGGACCGTGTCGGTATCGGTCGGAAATCCGGCGCGATGCGCGGCCTGCGACACGACCGCGAACTTGCGGTCGAGCAGGTGCCACGGAATGTCTCCGACCACCTGCGGCCAGAAGTAGCGCAACTGCCTCAGAGCAGCAGCGTGGAATGTACGTGCCTGAACCTGCGGGCCCGATCCGCCGACGCCGAGCTCCCGAAGCCGTGAACGCATCTCTCCCGCGGCGCGCGCCGTGAAGGTGACGGCGAGGACCTGTCCGGCCGAGACGTGGCCGTCGGAAACGAGGTGAGCGATCCGGCGCGTGATGGTGCGGGTTTTG
This sequence comes from Rhodococcus sp. NPDC060090, assembly GCF_042729855.1. Taxonomy (NCBI): domain Bacteria; kingdom Bacillati; phylum Actinomycetota; class Actinomycetes; order Mycobacteriales; family Nocardiaceae; genus Rhodococcus; species Rhodococcus sp. NPDC060090. The sequence continues at coordinate 288,178 of NZ_JBHWXB010000006.1, forward strand.
CCGGTACCGGCGCCTGCGAGAACACACACCGGCCCTCGGGGGGCGAGGACTGCCGCTGCCTGTTCCGGGTCGAGACCGTCCACCGCCGCTTCCACACGCATGGCCTCCATCATGACAGTGCGGACCGACATCACGCCCGTCCGGCGTCACCTTCGGGCACGCCGCCTGTGTCGCAGAACACATTTCGGCGTGGAGCGGAACAGATCAGAGGCCGTGCGACGTTGTCGCCGTCATGACGACCCCTGATCTGACGAGCCCCGAATCGCCCGCTCTCACCATCTACTCGACCACGTGGTGCGGGTACTGCAAGCGCCTCAAGAAGCAGCTCGACGAGAACGGCATCGGCTACGCCGAGATCGACATCGAGTCCGATCCCGCAGCCGCAGAGTTCGTCGGCAGCGTCAACGACGGCAATCACATCGTTCCGACGGTGAAGTACGCGGACGGAACCACCGCAACCAATCCGCCGCTCTCTGCGGTCAAGCGCGCACTGGGCCTGTAGTCGGCCACGAGTCGGGCGGTGCCGGTCACAGACCGGCACA